>JAPKYY010000281.1 GCA_026394095.1 Acidobacteriota bacterium
GGTGTCGTTTTGTCCAGCCGCGAAGCTCCGGGGGATGCAAGCGGCGACACAGAAGTGGATCTCGGCTCGCAAAGCCGCCTCGAAGAACTTCTCGTCGACGGACAACACTTCGGAGTGTCAAACTACGATTCCTCCACCACGTCCTCTCACCACCACCTCGGTGTTCATCGTTACCGGATCGCCAATTCTCTGCTCGAAAGCGACGTAGTAATCAACCTGCCGAAATGGAAGACTCACGTTAAGACCGGTGTTACTGGTGCTCTCAAAAACTTCATCGGTATCAACTGCGACAAAGCATATCTTCCCCATTTCCGCGTTGGCCCGCCCTGCCGAGGCGGCGACGAATATCCCGATTCCTTCGCCGGCGATTTGCTGGCAAGGCTACGCCCGTGGTTTGAGCGCGTCATGCCGGGCGATGTGATTCGTTCGGCGCGAAAATCTCTTCTTGCCTCAAAACAAAAGTCACGCGCTCCGCTTGTCTTTGGAGGCGCATGGCCTGGAAATGACACCCTGTGGCGAACCATTCACGACATGGTGTTCATTGCCCGGTGGCTTGGTCCGAATGGGGTGAAACTCTCCTCTCCTCGCCCCATTCTGACCCTCCTCGATGCAATTGTTGCTGGAGAGGGCGATGGCCCCTTGCGGCCCGAACCCCGCGACATGGGCTGCCTCCTCTTCGGTACAGACCCGGCACAGATCGATGTCTTTGCAACAGCCCTGTCAGGATTCGACTGGCGTCAGATTCCAGCACTCGTCCATTTGACAGATCCGGCCGCGGCCGCGATTACACAATTCAACCCCTCAGCCCAACTGCCCAGGCCCGAACTGCTTCTGAAACCGCCAGCTGCCTGGGCTGCCGGCCTCCCCTTGAAGGAGCCTGCGTATGAAGCAGCTTGATTCACTTTACGCGCGACTTCCGGAATGGCTGCAGGATCTCGCAATCACTGCTCAGGGAGCACTCTACTACCGCCAACGATACAGCGGTGCCTTTCAAGAAGAGTATGCCCTCCTCAAGGCCACCGAGATGTCCTCTCCGCTGCAGCTCGAATTGCTTCAGGTGGCTCGACTTAAAAGGATGCTGGCTCACGCCGCTGCCACCGTTCCTTTCTATCAGGCATGTCTGTCCAAAGCCAAGTGCGACAGTCTGCGTGCTGGCGACTGGTCTGCTTTCTTTGACCTGCCCGTCACAGAAAAATCAACATTACGTGCGAATCACCTCGCCTTTCTATCCGGTGGCAAGCCCAATTCAAGGTGGATCGGATGGAATACATCGGGAACAACCGGCTCCCCCATGCAACTCTTCTATGAGCCTGATGCCGTTGCTCGCCAGTACGCTTATGTGGAGCGCTATCGCGAACAGGCCGGTGTTAGTCGTTTCCTTCGTCGCGCTAAATTTACCGGGAAAATGATTGCCCCCGGTGACCATCCCTCCAGGTTCTGGCGTTATGACTGGGCCAACAAAGCACTGCTCCTTTCAAGCGTGCATTTGAATTCCGAAACGATTCCCAGGTATCTTGAGGCCCTCGAGCGCTTCGAGCCCGCCTACCTGACCGGTTATCCTTCTGCAATTTATCTTCTGGCTCAATTCGCACTTCGGCGAGGTAGAAAGACTCTCCGAATTCCCGCCATTCTCACTAGCGCTGAGACTCTTCTGGCCGATCAAAGAGACACGATAGAAGCGGCGTTCGGCGGCAAAGTATTTGATCAGTACGGTCAGACCGAGATGCAGAGTTTCTGGTTCCAATGCCGATACCGCCGCATGCACACGCATCCTCTATTTGGGGTCACCGAGATTGTTACCCCCGATGGGCGTCCTGCTCGTCCCGGCGAAGTGGGCGACGTCCTGCTTACAGGTCTGGTCAACCGGGCCATGCCGCTGATTCGCTACCGCGTCGGTGACCGTGCCTCGTGGGCAGACTCCGACCGCTGCCCCTGTGGCAGAAGCATGCCCATGATCGAGTCGATTGAAGGTCGCCGCGAAGACTATCTATTCAGCCGTCAACGAGGCTGGGTCGGGCGAATGGATCCTGCTCTCAAAGGCGTAGAGGGTGTTGTCGAGTGTCAGTTTGTGCAGGAGATTCCAGAGGCGGTTCGTGTGCTGTGTGTGCCCTCTCCTGATTTCAGACTTGAAGACCAGCTCCATCTGGAATCCAATTTGCGAAGTCGTCTCGGTTCAGAAATGCGTATCGATTTCCAGATTGTGGATCAGATCCCGCGTGGTGCCAACGGCAAGTTTCGGGCTGTCATTTCGCGACTACCCCATGAAACACAGACGCAAAACGATCTCGAGGAGGTCCTGTGAGCGTCCAACAGCGGCCACTGGTCATGAGAATCATCACACGCCTTGCCGGAGGTGGGCCACCCGTCCATGCGACACTGCTCAACCGGCAACTGGTTAAACACGGCTTCGACTCAGTGCTCGTCTTCGGGGAATGTTCCTCAAGCGAGATGAACATGGAGTATCTGATTGCCAGTGGCGACCGGGTTGAGCGAGTCCCCATGCTCGGGTCCAGTCCAAACCCAGTTTGCGATCTTGGTGCGCTCTTTCAACTCTGGCGCCTGATGCGCCGCTACCGGCCATCCATCGTCCATACTCATACGGCCAAAGCGGGATTCTTGGGGCGCATCGCTGCAACTCTTGCCGGAGTGCCCTGTGTTGTCCATACCTACCACGGCCATGTACTTGAAGGCTATTTCGGAACCTTTACCAATCGTTTATTGGGATGGGTCGAAAGAGGTCTGGCCTACTGGTCTGGCGCTCTTTGTACGGTAAGCAGCCAGCAGGCCGACGAACTGAGCAACCGCTTTGCTGTTGCCTCAAGAGACAAATTTCACGTTGTCCCGCTGGGCCTCGACCTCAGCCCCTATCTCTCAATTCCCCCTCCTGATTTCAATTCAGCCAGGCTCACTGTCGGTTGGATGGGCAGGTTCGTTCCAATTAAGAACCTTCCTCTGCTGCTTGAAGTCGTTACTTTGGCAGCGAAGCGAAATCTGCCCCTCGATTTTCTTGTTGCAGGCGATGGCCCGGAACGAACTCACTTCGAGGAAGTGATCCGCGAAAGACAGCTCCCCAATATTCGACTTCTTCCGTGGCAAGACAAGGTGGACTCTGTGATCGCCAAATGCCATTTGCTGATTCTCACATCACACCGGGAGGGCACACCGCTAACTTTAATTCAGGGAATGGCATCGGCTCGCCCCTTTATCTCCACCCCTGCCGGCGGTACAGTCGATCTGATGACGGGGCCCTGCAGGATGGCTCAATCGGCATGGTGGTACGACAACGCTGTGCTTTGCTCTCCCACTCCAGACGCATTCCTGCAGGCGTTTGAATCGATCCTGGCTGATAGAGGCCGTCTAGCCCCGATGGCTTCCGCTTCGCGCGTTTTTGCTCTGCGTTCTTTTGATGAACCAAGATTAGTTGGCGACATAACGAATTTGTATCACCAACTTCTTTCACAGCAGAGCTCTTCCACTCAACCGATTGTGGAGCAATTGCTATGAGTACGGTTGCCCTTGCGCTCTCCCAATCTCTTCACTCCAATCTTGGTGCGAAATCCATACCTTCAAGCTGGATCCTGCTTTGGGAGTTCCCCTTTTGGGCCCTGCTCCTCTATGGCTCTTTGGTTCCTGCAACCTTGGTTACGCGATCGGAATGGTTTGGCATTCCAATGAAGCTTTCAGATATTCTTTGGGTAGCGAGCACGGGTTTTTACTCAGCTGCTGCGGTAGTTAATTTCTTACTGCGAAGGCAGGCCCGTAATTACGGCGGACTGATCCTGGCAACTTTCTCGCTCTTTGCCTACGGAGCAATTCGCCTGGCCGCAGGTTCAATCGACTTTGAAGACCAGCTTGCTATGGCGTTTGCTCTGCTGCTGGCTTCAACGGCACCCATGCAGGCCGCAGGCCTGTTGTCCCTCTACAACCCTACGCAGACCAGGGCTTTTCTTCAGCGCCTTGTCTTTGCCCTAGCCTGCATCAGTCTCGTCTATACTGCCGAAAGCGTTCTCGGTCTAGGCCTGCGAAGCGAAATCAGCAGCAGTGTTTTTACCGACTTTGGCATGCAGCGCGTTCGTGGGCCCCTTTACGGCCCCAGCACAGGGTATTTTCTTCTTCTTCCAGCCGTCGGCTGGGCTCTGCAATCTTTCTTCACGGGCAAATCGCGAAAGTCTTACGCTGTGTTCTGTACAGTCGCTTTGCTCAGCGCCCTGTTGGGTTTGGGTAGCCGGGCCGCACTGATCCTTCTCGTCCTCTACGTGTGTTTGATAGCTACGTTGCTTCGCAGATTGAAACGAAGCGAGGCTACTGCTCTCTTCCTGGCCGGCTTGAGCCTCGCTGTCTGCTTTTTGATTTACTCCCAGGCTGACACCCAGCGGCTCACCAAGTTTGAGGATGTGCATCGAAAGCTAACTTATGAGACAGCATGGAATGTTTTAGAGACGGAATCAATTCCGAACCTGCTTGCGGGGCAGGGATATGCTTCCATTTGGCCCTGGTATCGGCGAGATACTCTTCGCACAGAGTTTATTGCTCTTGGAGACAATCTGGTGCTCACTAGTTTCGGCCCCAGCCTGTATCATCCTCATTCGACTTTAATTGAGTTGATGGTGGAATTTGGATTGGCCGGTCTTGCCTGGCTCACATTTCTGATCATCAGAACCTGCCGGCTCCCTTTTGTCGCCGCTGCAGGCACTGGCTGGATTGTATTTTCTCTTGCTTTGGTGGTTTCACTTCTCTCCTTTGGCTTTGATCTCTTTATCTTCAAAGAGGTGCGAGTGAACTCTATTTGGTGGCTGTTCCTATGTGCGGCCTTTCAGTTGCGCGAGCAGCCGGAGGCAGGTGCCGTGTGAAGTCGCTTTTTGCCGTATTCTGGATCTCGCTTACCTTGAGCCAGTTTCTCGTCCCTTTGACGCGGTGGCTCTTCATCAAGCTTGGCAAACTCGACCATCCCGATGGCCGCAAGATGCACTCGGTTGCTGTGCCGCGCTCCGGCGGGCTAGCGGTTATTACTTCTTACCTCATCGCCGTCGTCATCTTTACCCTCTTACCCGCTGGTGGCACCTATGTTTTTGATCGCTATGGAGAT
>JAPKYY010000739.1 GCA_026394095.1 Acidobacteriota bacterium
TTTCATGCATTTGGCCCTGAACGCTGGCATCTTCTCGCGGGGCCTCTTTTCTGCAAAGAGCGTAAGGCCCAATACCAACAGAATTGCCAACTTTTTCATTGCCTACTTCGCTCCCATTTTTGAAATCAGAAAGGCCCGGGCAAATGCCCAGTCTCTCTTCATTGTCGTACGTGAAAGGCCGAGAAGCTCAGCCACTTCATCTTCCTTCAGACCGCCAAAGAAGCGCAGTTCCACCACTTTGTGAGCGCGTTCGTCCAGCTTCTCGAGTTCATTCATTGCGTCCTCGAGTGCTTCGACGTCTTCAGCCTTCATTCCAGCGGCATTTTCTTCGAGGCCACTCAACGTAATGAAGAAGCGTTCTTCGCCGCGGCCTTTGCGTTTGCGTGCGTAGTCAACGAGGATTCTTCGCAACTGCCTTGCCGCAACGGCGAAGAAGTGAGCGCGGTCCTGATAGCTGACTGCGGCGCCCTTCATCATGCGGAGGTACAGTTCGCTGACAAGCCCTGCAGGTTCGAGGGTGTGCCCGCTACGCTCGTTTCGCAGGTAAGAGCCGGCCATACGTTCAAGTTCGCGATAGAGCAGCGATATGATTTCACCGCCAGCTTCTTCTCGTCCTTCCCGCCAGTCAATCAATAATTGGGTGACTTCTCCGGGCTGTGCGTGTTCTTCCATACTCTCCAACTATAGGATAAGAGTAGACCCGAATTTCATGAACCCGGCTCCGAAGGTAAGTCTGCGCGCTCTCTTTGATCAGGCAATCGATTTGCCGCCGATCGACCGCGCACATTTTCTGCGTGACTTGCAATTCCGCTCGCCGCTGCTTTATGCAGAATTGCGCAGTCTCCTGTTTGCGCATGAGGGGCCTTCTGCATTTTTCGAACAGGATGGTGGCATCTGGAGCCAGATTGCTCCGATGGATTTTACCGGCAGGCGATTTGGAGCCTATTCGATTGTCAAGGAGATCGGACGGGGTGGAATGGGTGCGGTTTATGAAGCTACCCGCGCCGACGAAGCCTTCCACAAGACGGTTGCGATCAAGCTGATTTCCGGCGCAGTTCTGGCTGACTCCGCTCTAGATTCGTTTCGCCGCGAGCGGCAGATCCTGGCCCAACTTGAGCATCCCAATATCGCGCGTCTGCTCGATGGAGGCTCCACCGACGATGGCCTTCTGTATTTGATCATGGAGTATGTAGATGGCCAGCCGCTGGATCAATACATTGAAACTCACAACGCGAGTGTCGAGGATATCCTCAAGCTGTTTTTGAAAATTGCCTCAGCGGTTTCATTTGCTCACCGGAATCTGATTGTCCATAGAGATCTGAAGCCCTCCAATATTCTGGTTACTGAAGACCAGGAAGTGAAGTTGCTTGATTTCGGAATCGCCAAGGTGCTCAATCCCGGCCGCGATGATACGGCCACGGTGGCTGTGCGGCTGACTCCTCAATTTGCGAGTCCAGAACAGATTCGCGGTGAGTCGATTTCAACCGCCTCAGACGTCTATTCGCTGGGCGTTCTGCTGTTTCATTCGCTCACTCGAGGGGGGCGTCCCTACCGTATTACTTCACAGGCGGTACCTGATATTTTGCAAGCCGTTTTAGACAGCGAAGTGCCGAGGCCAAGCACGGTGGCTCCTACGCCTTTGCAGAAGAGACTTCGGGGTGATCTGGACAACATCATTCTGAAGGCTATGGCTAAAGAACCAGAGCGGCGCTATGGTTCTGTGGAGCAATTTCGAGAAGATATTGAGCGCAATCTTGGTGGCAGGCCGATTCTGGCCCAGGCCGACAATTGGACTTATCGTGTCTGGAAGTTTGTACGGCGGCACCAGCTGGGAGTTGGCGCTGCCGCAATGATCTTGCTGTCAGCCACAGCGGGAACTATTAGCACTTTGAACCAGGCACGAATCGCGCAGTCTGAAAGAAACGAGGCAATCGACGCGCGCGCAATCGCCGAAGCCCAGCGTAAACATGCGCTGGAGCAACGCCAGATCGCTTTGAATTCGCAAGCACAAGCAGAGAAACAGAGACTGGTTGCCGAGCAGCGGTCGAAGGAAGCTTTGATTGAGCGAGGACGTGCCGAAGCGCAGAGTGCTTCGGCAGAGACGCGCTACCAGAGTGTCAGGTCGCTTGCGACTTCGATTCTTGTTGATGTGAACGAAACGCTTAAGGGGGTTCCTGGTGCAGGGCCAGCGCGTACACAGGCGGTGCTGGCTGCACTCAAGCACCTGGAGGCGCTGTCGCGCAAGTCAGGCAATGACGCTTCGCTACAGGAAGATTTGGCCAATGCCTACGAGCAGAGTGCGGAGATCATGAGTTCGCTTTTTGAGGATGGACGCGAATCTGCAGCTCTGGCAATCCCCGCATTGATCCAGGCTTTACAGATTCGGATGCGGCTTGGCAGCGGAGAAACTGCGAAGCCGGAAGCCAGACTCCACCTTGCGGAAACGCTCAGGCTACTCGGGAACGGCTATCTCAAAGCCTCGCAATTGCCAGCGGCCATCCAGTCTTACAAGGATTCACTTGGCGCAGCAAATCGAGTGGCTGTTTCACCGCAATCATTGCGCCTGGTTGCATTGGCCAAAACAAATTTGTGCGCTGCCTATTCTCTGGGCAGTCAGTTTCGCACTGCACTTGCTGAGTGTCAGGAAGGACTTCGTATCCTCGAGCGTCTTGAGTGGAATCCTGAGATCGTCAAGCTTCGAATTCAGACTCGCCTTCGCTATGCAGATGCTCTGAGGAAAGTGGGTCAGCTGCCGGAATCTGAT
>JAPKYY010000455.1 GCA_026394095.1 Acidobacteriota bacterium
AGACCATCCTCGTCTTTTGCCGTGATGGCGTCTTTCAGTGTTTTCAGTGCAGCAAATGCACTTTTTGAGACGCCGTTTGCATCGACGCCGGGATTGTCAAAAATCTCATCACCAGCCTTTGCCACCTTGAATGGATTCCCGCCCGGGAAGAGGCTTTGCCGAGTAGCAGCGCTTCCAGCGTAGAAAGTCACCGATTCCAGGCTCGGATCATAGTCGAAGGGCTGATTGCCGTCACTATTACCGGCAAAGATGTAGCGGCCTTCGATGGCAAGGTTCGAGACGTTGAGCAATTGCTGGGTAAGGTCTCCAGCTTCGAGTGAAAGAGCCGTCCAGGTGGATTCCACATTGAATCCGTTTTTGCCTTGTGCAGCCAAAGTTCGGGCCCGTTCTAAAACTTTGATCGACTGCTGTAGGCCGTTCTCGGCTGCGTCGACTTCGGCTTTGGTGCGACCGAGGTTATTCGTCAGTTGATCATTGGCTTCGATTTCAGCGCGAGTGATCAGCAAAGCACTAACGCCATCAGGTTCGTCAGAAGCCGAGAAGATGCGCTTACCGCTGGTGACCTCCAACTGAGCGCGGTCACCGCGAGCCTGGATCTTTTCGATATTACGGAGAAAAGTGGCCTCAGAGGCAGACAGTGAGTTGATCATGGTATGGATGGTCCTTTCAATCAGCGAAGAGCGTTGATGATTGTATCGGTCATCTCGTTGATGGTCTTAAAGAGCTGAGCGGTAGCTTGATAAGCCCGCTGGTACTGAATCAGCTGTCCTGCTTCTTCGTCCAGCGAAACATCCTGGAGATCGGCGCGGAGTTCTTTCGCCTGGGTGAGAAGGTCAGTCTGCACACCGGCTGAATCTTTCGCACCGGCCAGATCCCGACCCACGCGGCCGGCAGCGACGCCATAGAACTGATTGAAATTCTGGTTATTGATGACGGGCTCTTTTGCCAGGCCCGTAATGGCGATGGCGTTAGAGTTGCCGCCAGCCTGGCCTGGGGCCGAAAGGGCAAGTTGTTCCGGGCTGAGGTCGTTGACGGTAATCGTAAATGCGGAACCAAGGTTGGAATCGTAGGCGAACAAATCCTGCAGCGGAGCATTTCCATTTTGATCGACGCCTTGAGAGAGCGTGGCATTTATGGTGTCAGCAAATGAAGTGGCAAGAGTGTTAAGGTCTCCGAGATAGGACGGAATCTTGTTGTTGTAGACGTCCAGTTGCCCCACCAACTTCCCGCTACTCAGATCCTTCGTAATCTCGATACCGTCAGAATCGAGAATGCGGGCCTTGTCGTTGAGAACATCGGTGGATATTGGGTACTGTCTGTTTCCAATAACCAGGAGAGATTGCCCCCCCAGATAGATGCTGACTCCCGAATCCGGGGCTTGAATGGCAGTGAAGTCGACATAATCGGCTAACTCTTCAAGGGCAGCGAAAAGCTTGGCATCGCTCCCGGGATCCGAAGATGCAGCCGAATCCCCACGGCGGGTGGCGTTGATATCGCGAATGCGACCGGCGATCTCATTGACCCGGGAAACTGTGGAATTCAATGAGACTTGGGTGTTTCCCCGCTCTTCGAGAAGCAGGTTTGAGGTGCGGCGGAAATTGAAGGCCAGATCGGAGGCGCGGTCCAGCGCAACCTGACGGCTGGAGGAATCGTTCGGTGAAACCGTGAGTTGCGAGAAAGCACCAAAGAATTTGTTAATTGCTCCAGGAATTCCAGCGCCTTCCGTTACAGGAAAAAGTGGCTCGAGTGAAGTGAGACTGCTCTTAAGTTGCTCTTCAATCCCGGCTTGAGAGGTACGGCGTTGGACATTGCGCTCCGAGAATGCATCGCGATAGTTATAAAGCCCTCTGGCCGCCACTCCTCCGATGATGTTGCGTTCTGGCTCAAATCGATTGGCTTCGAAAATTTGCCGCTGCTTGGCGTAGCCAGGCGTTCTGGCATTCACCACATTATTCTGAGTCGTGGAAAGGCCTTTTTCGAAGGCTCGCATCGCGCCTCCGGCAGCAAGAAGCGAACCGAATAGATTTCCCATGCGGGCTAGCCCTCCGCCAATACTCTGGAAGAAGAACTGGAGGCAGGCTGCGACCAATCTCCCTCGGGTGAATAGGAAGCAGCATCCCAGGTTCCATTCTTGATCGATTCAGCGGCCAGTCCACTATAGAAACTGGACGCTTGCCGGTACAAAGCCTGAACTGAATTCGAAAGAAGCTGAATTTCACGCAGAGACTCGGGGGAGGCTGGGGTTAGTGCGGTGCTGAGTGCCAGCAGATCTCCAGCAATATCTTCGAGCGCTGGACCTGTAGATTCAAGTGAGAGCGACGACGGTGCGTGCAACAGCAGTTGACGTATGTCGGTGAGGCCTGCCTTTAGGCTCTGGGCCAATTCAGTGGCACTGAGGCTTTGATCCTGCATAGGGACTACTCCGATTTCAGAAGTGCGTCGGAGACAATTCCGCTAGCGACCTCGGCAGGATTCACCTGGTATTCGCCAGAGGCAACCTGAAGACGAAGCCCATCGAGGTAGGCCTCTCGCTCTGGACTACCAGACTGCAACTCATTGATTTTGCTAGATAAACCAGAAAGCTGCACCTCGTCGCCGCGATCTGCTGCCCTGCTCGAAGAAACGCTCGAACTGTTAATTTTGACGGGGTCTAGTTGCGCGGTCTTACCCGTTGCCCCAGCTCCGGCCGAGCCGCTGGTCGAAGCCGGATTGAGGTTAGCCGTGTTTAGTTTAGGATCGATTGCAGCCATGGTTTTAGTCTCGTCAAAAGTACAGATCGGACAGGCAATTTAAAGTATGAGACAAATTATCCGCATTTTTTGTTTTTCTAAAATTGAACTAAACTTTTTAGACTCAACTCACGTAAATTGAAATGGGAACCTATTTCAGAAACAATATGACGCTACGAAACACCTGCGCAATCGTCTTCAGCCTGGGAGCGGCATTTGCCGCACCCAAACCTACTTTTTATAAAGACGTCCAACCGATTCTTGAGCGCAACTGCGTCGGATGTCACCGTCCGGGTGAAGCCGCCCCGATGAGTCTCATGAGTTATAAGGAAGCGCGCCCCTTCGCCGCCGCAATCAAGTCGAGTGTGTCCCAGCGCCGTATGCCGCCCTGGAATGCTGATCCGCATGTGGGCCAGTTTCTCAACGATCGCTCGCTCAACGAGGCCGACATCAAAACGCTGGTCGACTGGGCAGCGACAGGAGCAGCCGAAGGCAACCTGAAGGATGCACAGCCACTGAAGCGCGATTTCACCGAAGGCTGGACGATTGGCAAACCTGACGTCGTAATCGAAATGCCCGAGCCTTTTAAGGTTCCCGCCAGTGGCAAAATCGATTACCACTACATCGTGCTCCCGACCAACTTCAAGCAAGACATGTGGGTCACCGCCGCCGAAACCCGTCCGTTAAGCAGGGCTGTCAATCACCACATCATCGCCTTCGTTCGTGAACCGGGCAACAAATGGTTCAAAGACGCCAAGCAAGGTGAGCTCTTCATTCCGACCAAAGGCTCAGGCGAAGGCTATGGAGAATTCCTGACTGGATACGCTCCTGGCACGGTTCCTGATCAGTTGCGCCCCGGACAAGCCAAGTTGATCAAGGCAGGCAGCGACATCGTGTTGCAGTTGCACTGGACAGCCAATGGGAAAGAAACGCTCGACAAGGCAAAACTGGGAATCATTTTTGCCAAAGAAAAGCCTGCTGAGCGAGAGATCTGGTGCCGCACATGCACGTACGCGGCAAGGCCTTCGCAATGCAGGTGAAGCTGCCGTCAGGTGAAGTGAAAGAACTTCTGAGTGTTCCTCATTATGATTTCAACTGGCAGTTGACCTATCGCCTGAAGGAACCGATCAAACTGCCCAAAGGCTCCCAAGTCCTGGCCACGGGCTGGTTTGATAATTCCCCGAATAACAAGTTCAACCCGGATGCCACCCAGGTCGTGAAGTGGGGCGACCAGAGCTGGGAAGAAATGATGATCGGGTTCTTTAATGTCAGCGTTCCGGCGGATACAACCATCATGGACGTGATGCGACCCAAGAAAAAGGCAGCTCCGATGCCCTCCAGCGCCGGTGGCCTTGAATAAGGCATTTCGAAATCTGGTCTTCTTCATGGCCGCAGCGGGGTCCTTTGACCTTGCTTGCGGCCATGACGTTATTACAACCAAGCTTACGTGGTCAAAAGAAGTTTCACGCGTAGTTTTCAAGCGCTGTGCCGGATGTCATCATCCTGAGGGCAGAGCCTTCCCGCTATTGAAGTATGAGGAGGCTAGACCCTGGGCCAAGGCGATTCAGGAAGAGGTCCTACGCCGCAGAATGCCTCCCTGGAATGCAGTTAAGGGATTTGGAGAATTCAAACACGATCTTGGCTTGAGCGAAGAAGAGATTCATCTTCTGGCCGATTGGGTGGAAGGTGGTGCCCCGGAAGGAGATACCAACCTGCTTCCGGCCGCTCCAAAAGCGGCAAGCCTCGCCGCCAGAAAGCCAGCCGGAATCCGGGTACCTTTCTTCGGCAGCCTCCAGGTGAAACAAGGCATGAGCCTTGCTGCAGTTGAAATGGGCTCGATGCGCGAGGGGTTGAGCTTCAAATTGGTAGCCGAGACAACAGACGGCACGCGGATCCCGCTCCTGTGGATCGAAGGATTTTCTGCCAAGGCAGCAAAGACCTACGAGTTCGCAGAACCCGTGCGCCTGCCCAGTGGCACACGCATACAGGCTTATCCGGCTGAGGGAGTCAAACTAAACCTGATCAGAGGTTCTTCACAGCCACGTTGAAGGGAATCGTGTTCACCTGGCCCGCGCTTTGGAATTGCGCCCAGACACGATAGACGCCGGGCCGCGGAAAGATCACGTTAAACTGCACCAGCTTGGCATCGGCAGGCGGTTCTGCCAGCCCGCCATCGACCAGAAAAGGGTGGGTATGCAAGAGGTCAATCAGGTCGCCACTGGCAACCAGCATATGCCCCATGGCACCCAAAAATGGCTCAAATTTGGCTCGGGGCTCGATGCGATAGTAAAGCAAAGTCTTTTCACCGGCAATCGGTTGCGCCGGGCCCAGGCGGAGCGAAACTTCGATATTTGTCCCGCGCTTGGATTGGTTTGTATCGTCCTGCAATTTGGCAGGCAATAGGCTCCCCCCGGGAAGCAATAGGGTCTTTGCGATCAGTTGGGGAGTCGCATGAGCCGGGTAGAAATCGGTCAGCAACCGCCACATCCCACCGGTCGGGAAGATCCAGTCCATCTCAAAAACACCGGGGCCCGCAGGCTCCGGGTGCTCATGGGCAAATTGCTGCATGTCTTCAGAAATCAGAAAGAGATGAAAAACCCTTTCGTGCACCAGTTCTAACTCGGGAACGGGTTTCCCTGTCTTTGGA
>JAPKYY010000334.1 GCA_026394095.1 Acidobacteriota bacterium
CGAATCTCTGCAATAAACTTCCACTTCCCGTCGCGCAACCCCCATTGCTCGGGCTGTGCATTCTTGAAAAAATGCACCCTCCGCGGATGAAACACCTCTGCCATCAAATCGCTTCCAGCCAACGTCTCATCAGGCTCCCCGAGATAGGCCAGCAGCGTCGGCATAATGTCCCCATTGCTCCCGATCCGCGCCGGTTGAATCGGCTCTTTCAGCTCCCACGCCGGATCAAACATCAACACAAAACTGCGCACATTCTCCTCATACAAAAAGTTCTTATGCACCAGATTCATCTTGTGCCGGTCGCCGAATGCCTCGCCATGATCCCCGGTAATTACAAAAACAGTGTCTTGCAATAATCCCTTGCGTGCCAGCGAAGCCATCAGATAACCGATAGCGCCATCGGTGTAATGCACTGAGTTCAGATATTGCGATAGGTCGTCCTTGCCGCTAAAGGGCGCACGATAATCCGTAGGCGCACCATAAGGATGGTGCGATGCAACCTCTTCCCGCGCCCCCCACGAGTGGATTGACTTCTCCTTGTCAAGGTTTGCCAGATCCCGGTCGAAATCCTGAAAGTGGTCATAACCACCCTGCTCCAGTAAGTCATCCATATCTTCAAAATGCAGATACTGGCTCGAAAACAAACCCGTCGTGTAACCCAGATTCTGCATCGATCGCCCGAGCATCGATCCCTGATATCGGTGCTCTAGCTCATGCGCTCCTCCCTGGCTCAGCACTCTTCCCCCGGTGTGAATCGAAACATGCGATCGCATCGTCGCCGGCGCTGGCGCATAAATCGAATCGAACAAAACGCCCCCCGCTGCCATCCGCGCCAGATTCGGGCTGTAGATCGGCGAGGGTCCTCCCTTCGGGCCAGTCAACAGATTCAAAGCACCCACAGACTCCATCACCACCAGCACAACATTCGGCTGACGCCCCTTTCGCAACTTCGAAGCTTTACTCCGCAGCCCCGCCAGTGCAGGGCTCGCGTCGACACTCCCCTCGTCCTTCGCAACATGAGTCACAGTAAGCCTTTGCTTACCCATCGAATCCGCCAGGCTCCCGCTCGCCCAATCCCGGCCTGCTGCGATCAGCACATGCTCGTTGAGATGAAAATAGCCCCGTGAAGCAAGCGCCGGCAACCCCGCTAAAAACAACAGAGCCGCCCCCCATCCCAGCGCTTGCCACGGTGGCACCCTTTGCGGCGCTCGCAGCATCACGCGCACAAGCACCACCACTCCGGCCAGGGCGATCGCGGCCCCAAGCCCAAAGATCCAGTCGATTTCTCGCGCTAACGAGCTTGCCGCGATACCGACACTCCAAGTTGACGTTCGATCAAAAAAGGACGGCCGCAAATGATCGAAGGTGAATTTGTAGAACACCAGATCAGTCAGCACGAGCAACGCTGCTGCGCTCGAAAGAACCGGCAAAGCCCACCGCCAAACCCGTTGCCCCCCCAGCAGCCAGCCAAAGGCTCCAAGCACTCCAGCCACGATCAAATTCTGCCCTTGCAGAAAGGGAATCGTAACCAGGTACCGCACAACATCCAGTGGGGACGAACCCACAGGCATCAGGTAAGCACAGAAACTCGCAGCTTGAATGAAAACCGTGAGGGCCCAATGTGCTTGAGCCACCACCACTGCAGTCCAGACTCGGGAGGCATGCATCACGAAATGACTCTAACGGTAGCGTCGATAAAGCGCCATAGCGAAAACGCCGGCCCCCAGCAGAAACATCGAACGGGGCTCAGGCGCAAACACCTCTCCATTGCTGGCAGCGATAGAACTCACACCCAACGGCAGGTTGCCAATTTCCTGCAGAACTGGCTGAAATTCCACGGTGCTTCCGTCAAATCGAACCAGCTTCTGAGAGCCATCTGACTGGTTTTGAATCGCGAAGAACAAATCGCTAGAGTATGTGAAGGCCATCAAATCGGTAGGCACGACGCCGCTGGGTGCCGAACCGCTACCGGTGTTTGCGGTACTGCCGCTGCCACTCCCACTTCCACTCCCGCTGCCGCCGCAACTCGATCCATCAAAATCAAACTGTTCCACAAACATGCTGCCGACAATTGCCCTCGCCAGATCATCCTTCCCAATCGCAAGAGACCTTCCAGAACTGCAACCAACACTAGATCCAGCTTCACCCGTTACCGGATTCAATCCGAAAATATCGAAGCCAAAACGTCCAAACAGCGATCCGTCTGAGCGAAAGGCCAACCCTCTGCCTCCAAACAATCCCGTTGATTCTGCCAACAGCGAAACGTTGCCATTAGTGGGGTCAATCACTCCCAGCGTTTGCAGCTCCAAACCGAATAATCCATACAGTTGGCCTGAAGCATTCGCCGCCATCGCTCTCAACGACGAGACGCTTAGCGTGCTGGTTCTCAGCACGGCGCCATTCGAAGAATCGATCGAATGGATCATTTCCCCATCGGAAACATACAAAATCGAAGACGCCAGAGAAGCCGCTAAACTTCCCACTAAAAATCCCAAACACATTCTCGAAATTCCACTGATTCGCATGTCTCAGCGTAGGTCGCATCCAGGGCAAAAGCATCCCTCGAAAGGGGGGCGACTTTGATATTCTTGTAACTCTTGTCCTCACCCCTTATCACGCGCCGTTTCGTACTCTTGGGGGCGCTACTCTGGCTACTTACCCTATTAATTTCGATCCCGCAATTCCTCGAACGAGGCTCAGTGCAGCGAAGTATTGGGTGGAGCCATACGCAACAGTCTCCACCCTTTCGGGTAACTCAGGTGGCCCCAGGAGGCCCCGCCCAGGGCATCCTCGCACCCGGCGACATCATCCTCTCCATCGACGGCACCTCCAACTACTCCGGGCGCTTCATGCCTTATCTGCAAATTCGAAGCTACCCACTCTCAAAGCCCTATCTCGTCAAATTCACCCGCCGCGGCGTAGTCTCCGAGGTGCAGCTTCGCATCGCCTCCCGGCCCTCATCCAACTGGCCGGTTGTATTCAGCTTTCTCTTCGGCAGTCTTACCTTTGCCGCAATCTCCTGGCTGATGGGCTGGCAACGTCCAGACTCCTTAACCGCGCGCCTCGGCTGGCTTGCATCCCAGCTAACTGCATTCGTTTATTTAAACCTCGCTCTCCACATCTCACCTTCCCAGGCCTGGCAGCCAAGTTTCCTCGAATCCCTGCTCCAGCTCATCGCCGACTGGCATCTTTGGCTCACTTTTTGCTTTCTTTCAGAATTCCCTTCCGCACGTCCTCAAAGTCCATTCTGGAGAGCCTGGCGTACATTCCTCACCGCCCTCTGCATCCTGAATTGGATACTGGTTACCGGCGTTGTCCTCCCTTTCTTGGGATCCGTCACCTGGCTCAACTTACAGCCCCTCTGGTGGATCCCGCTAACCAGTTACGTGCAGGTAGCCTGCCAGGCCATTCTCGGCGCCAGCATGCTTGCCGTTCTGGTTCGCAACTATCGCACCGCCGCCGACTCGGACTCGAGGCGGCGCCTCGAGTGGGTCGCTGGCGTGATCGCTTTCGCAGTCTGCTTTGCCGCAGTCGGTGCCCTGATCGCGAATTCGCAAAACCGCCCCATCCCTGTTTGGGCAAACTCCGCACCACTCCTGATTCCGCTCTGTTTTGCCTACGCCGTCGTCAGACATCAAGTTCTCGATCTTCGCCTCGTCCTGCGCCGCAGCCTCAAGTATTTGCTCGCCCGTCAACTGCTCAGAACCCTTACCCTTCTGCCCTTGGCCCTAATCGTGATCCGAGCCATCGCAGACCCCACCGCACCTATTGGCAGCCTCTTTAACCTCGCCGGAGTTGCCTTGGTATGCGCCGCCGCTCTCGCCCTCGAATTCCGCCAGGCCATCCAAAACAAACTCGACCGCTGGTATATGCGCGACATCCTCGATCGCGAAAAACGCCTGCGCTCCCTCCTCGCCGAAATCGCCGGCATGGACTCTGCCCAGGATCTCGAACAATCCGTTCTTGCCAGGCTCAAGCAAATTTTTGATGTTGAAAACAACCCGAATTCCGACGAACCCATCACCATTGCCGAACGCGAACTCCTGGACCTCGTTGCCAGCCAAGTTCAGTTAGTCCGCGATAAATTCGACTTGGCCGATCAGAAAGGCGAGGCCGTCCTTTCTGAGCGCCAGCGCATTGCTCGCGAAATTCACGACACCGTCGGCCACGGCTTCGCCGGCATTGCCCTCTCCCTCG
>JAPKYY010000641.1 GCA_026394095.1 Acidobacteriota bacterium
GCATCTGCTATCGATGCTATTGAAGCGAAGTTGAGACTTCGGTTGGACGAGAACGGCAAGCCGTAGCAGGGCGAAAGTGAACCCTTTGCCCCACTCACGCGATCACACTGAAATGTGTGGCTTCGAGCAGGCGGAAAGCGCTCGCAAGCCGTTAAGGAATGATAAGGGGCACAGCGTTTACAAATCCTGTTCGGTTGGTCCACAATCCTGAAGTTGGCCCAAACGGCGTTCTGGGAACCTATACTGCGTTGGTCGGATTACGCGCCACTCAGAACTTGAGGCCATATTCGACGAATTGCTTCCATGTTCTTGCCATCCGAATCGGAAACGCAATCTCGGGACAACCAACCATGCGGAGATTCCGCTTGTCTGGGCCCTCCAGTCGATGGGCGCAACGCCCCACCTCCCACTCTCGCCCCAATCCAACATCTGCGCAGCCCCAAAACGCATTCACAGAAATTCTAAATAAATCTTCGCCAGCAAATTCAACAACTTACCCCAAATCCCCGCCAAAGCCCCGCCCTGCCATCTATTACCCTGTCTACCGGGAGCAACTTCCCCTAACATCCAACTTCAAGGACACAAAACAATGGCTTCAGCACCAACGCCTACCGCCACGGCCTCCACGCCACCAGCGAAAAACTCTTTGCCGCCTCTCCCGAAGAGCGCGACCACTTTGAACAAATCAAAGCCAATCTCAGAGTAGAAACCCGTCCCCAAGGCACCTCCGAAGAACTCGCCTTCGAGCAATACGCCTACTCCAGCTTCCAGGCCCTCCGCGCCCAGCGAATCGAAGCCGAAGCCCAGGACCGTTGGCTCGAAGACCCCGACAACCAGCAACGCTTCGTCCAGATGGAACGCGCCGTTAAACTCGGTGCCCTCTTCGAGCGCCGCGCAGCCAAAGCCTTCAAACAACTCCAGGAACTCCAGCTCCACCGCCTCGCCTGCTCAGAAGTACTGGCGGAACTTGCAGATTCCAAAGTCGACGCCTACATTCCAACTTCGCTTCCTATGGCCAACATTCGTATGCCCGATCTAAAGCGGCTCGAACCCGGTTACCTCGGCCTCAATATCAAATACGGCTCGCTTCTCGAAAACAATAAAACAAACCCAATGGTCTAGTCACCGCGTCCCAAACACCCGTCCAGGTCAGTCCAAAACAACGCTGGGCCAGCTCTTTGACATCCTGCTTCTTACGTTTAAAAACAACCCTCGCCCGAGCTGTGTCCCGATGAAAACGAAAATGGGCCGCCCACGATGGACGGCCCATTCAGATCGCTCTTGCTTGTGCTTAACGCTTGCGCCGCTTCGCCATCTCCGGCTCCACTTTGGCAAATCCGGCCGGAATCGCAAACACATCTTCCCCAATCGAAGCTGTCGAAAAACCACTCGAATCAGAGAACGATTCCATCATCAGCATTCCCTCTCCCGAATTGCTCTCAACTGAGGGTTCAGGTGCCTGCTTCACCGGTGCAGGCTCTTCCTTCTTCCTGCGTCCAAAACCGCCAAGCCTGCCGCCCAAAGCGCCACCAACCAGATCGCCCATCGTCGGCTTAACACTCTGATCGGAATTGCCTCCGCCGCCGCCACCAGATAGATTCATTCCCGGCATCGTCATTCTCGAAATGGTCAGCACCGCAATGCCCGGAGTCTTCTGCATCTCCTCAGCCATCTTCTTCATGCCTTCCACCATGCCGGGCTGCCCGCCCATCTGCGCCATCGGATTCCCACCCATCCCAAGCCAGCTTGCCTTATCCTTCAGGCGCTCATAAAACGCCTTGTATTCCCCATAGCCAGGCACAGCCTCACTATGCCAGCTGTCGTTCACCATCTTCATCATGGTTCCACTCTGCTTGCCATCGGATGCCCCAGTTTCAATCGTGAAGATCACCTGTTTGGCATTAAACCCGCCAACTTCTTTCTCCACACCCGTCGCCTTGGCATCAAACTTCATGTTCATCGACACGTCTTTGCCCTTGGTCGCATCCTTCATGTCTGCCTGCAGGTCGGCCATCATCTGACGCATTTCTTCAAAGGTCATTTGCCAATACTGTTGCTTTGCCAGGTTTACCGTCGTGAAGTTCTGCTTGTCAAAATCGATGATGGTCTTGCTGTCTTTCGAAACCATCGCCATACGAGAACCCTTAAAGTAGTGGGAAGTGGTTGTCGGTTCCGGCTTCTTGCCGAATGCCATCTTCGTCACCATGCCTTTGGTAATCCGGGTCGTCTGGTCATACCGGAAATCTGCCAAAAGCAATCCAGAAACAACAATGCCAAGTGCAATAGTCTTCATCGCAAAAGCCTCCAAATAAAATCTACCAAACTGAATAGCGGCACCATATCCGCTAAACGGTTCATTTCACTTCTGAATAATCGGCAGGTGGCTGAAATTCCTTAACCCCCACTGCCACCTCCCGGTAATCCCGAATCTCCACCAGTGCATCTACGATCTTGCCGTTCACCCCAATCTGAATCCTCAGCGCCTCAACCAGTTCGCCCCCCTGCCTCACGGCATCAATTGACTTGGCTACCGTCGGAGTCAACGAAACGATGCTCTCCATTGCTGG
>JAPKYY010000651.1 GCA_026394095.1 Acidobacteriota bacterium
GTAGGTGCAGACCAGGGCCGCTCCTCCGGTGGTCAGGTTTCTCTTGTCACCAAGTCTGGTTCAAACTCCTTCCACGGTTCGCTTTATGAATTTCATCGCAACGACAAAACGGCCGCCAACAACTGGTTCTCCAACCGTGCCGGTATCGCTCGCGAAAACCTGATCCGCAACCAGTACGGTGCCTCCCTCGGTGGCCGCATCATCAAAGACCGCGTCTTCTTCTTCGCCAACTGGGAAGACCGCAAAGACGCCACCGCCGTCGGCGTCAACCGCATAGTTCCGTCCGAAACCTACAAGCAGGGCATCGTCCAGTTCCGCATGAGCAACGGCGCCATCGGCCAGCTCACCCCGGCCCAGATCCGTCAGGTCGATCCCCTCGGCATCGGCATCAACCAGACCGTCCTCGACATCTTCAAGAAGTACCCCGTAGGCAACGACCCAGCCTCCTCCGCAGACCGTGGCCTCAACTTCTCCATCTTCCGCTTCAACGCACCGAAGAAGCTGAACTACCGCACCTACGTTCTCAAGAACGACTTCAACATCGACAAAGCGGGCAAGCACACCCTCAGCCTCCGCGGCACGATGGCCGACAACTCAGAAGATGATGTTCTCGCTCAGTTCCCGGGCCTCCCCTCGCAAGCTGCACGCGTAGACCAGTCCAAAGGCTTCTCGGCCCGTTACACCACCGTCGTAACCCCCACCCTCGTCAACACTTTCAACTACGGATACACACGTCTGAAAAACGTTGTCACCGGTGCCGGTGGCCCTGCCCTCTCCTTCTACTTCGATAACGCAACCACAAGCTTCCCGCGTGCGCTCAACCGCATCGCCCCGGTTCACAACTTTGTCGACGACGCTACCTGGACCAAAGGCAAGCACACGGTACAGTTCGGTGTGAATTTCCGCCTCAACACCAACGACCGTGCTTCTTTCGCTACCTCCTATCCCTCTTACAGCTTCAGCCGCAACACCCTGGCTGGCCTGGGCGCGGATATGACCGATTCGATCAACGCTTTCATCAAGCCCCTCTACGGTGACAACTCTCTCCGTCTCACCGAGAACACACCTGTCCAGAACGCCATGGGCGCTCTCTTCGGTATCGTCAACAACTACTCGGGCACCTACAACTTCGGCCGCGACGGCAAAGCCATCCCCTTCGGCCAGCCCATCCCCCGCGTCTTCGGCTCCAACGAATACGAATTCTACGCGCAGGACACTTTCAAGCTCACCCGCAGCTTAACCATCACCGCTGGGCTTCGTTATGGCATCTACACCAATCCTTACGAGAAGAACGGTGTCCAGGTGAACCCCACCAAGCCGCTCGATCAGTACTTTGCCAATCGTGCCGGTGGTCAGGCTCTGGGCATCCCCAGCTTTGCCAATCCGCTCGCTTCACTCACCTACGATCTGTCCGGTCCCGTCAATGGCAAGAGCGGTTACTACGGTCGCGATACCAATAACTTCGCACCCCGTCTGTCAGTTGCCTGGGCCCCGGAAGGCGACAACATCGTCACAACCATCCTCGGTAAGGGCAGCGTCCTCCGTGCCGGTGCCGGCATCCTCTATGACCGCTACGGCAACCAGATGGCCGTAACCTTCGCTGGTTCCGGTTCACCTGGTCTCGCCACTCAGGTCACCCAGCCCGTCAACACCAACTTCACTACCTCAACGCGCTACAACGGCAGCAACCTCCCGGCCCTGCCCGCAGCACCCTCAGGTGGCATGCCCTTCACGCCCCCCACCATCGTCGGCGGTTTCACCAGCTTTAGCGGTGTCAACCCCAACCTGGTTGCTCCTTACTCGATCCCGCTCAATCTGTCCTACACCCGGCCCCTCCCCAAGAACCTCGTAGTCGAAATCGGCTACGTCGGTCGTCTCTCGCGCAAGGGCCTCCTCCGTCAGGATTACTCACAGCCTCTCACCAACTTCAAGGACCCCAAGTCCGGCCAAACCTGGACACAGGCCAGCGGCGTTCTTTATGACTTGTTCCTCAAGGGCGTAACTCCCGCTCAGGTCCGTGCCAACCCCAGCCTGGTCGGCCAGGTACCCTTCTTTGAAAACATGTTCCCGGCCGCTACCAACCTCAGTTTTACCGGTAGCGCCACGGCCAACTACTTCAACACCGTATACGGCACCTACGCTGGTAGCGATCTCGACGCTCTCAACGACATGGATCGTCTCCGCCGCGCCAACGGTCAGTGCATCTCGGTCTTCGGTTGCAATACCTTCTTTGCCAACCAGGCCGCTGGTATGACCGTCTGGACCAACGCCTCCAACGCCAGCTATCACGCCGGCAACGTCGTCGTTCGCCGCCCGCTTGAAAAGGGCTGGGGCTTCGACTTCAACTACACCCTGTCCCACGCCTTTGACATTGCCTCCGGCAATGAAGCCGCCTTCGGTACAGCCACCATCGGCGCCGGCGGCAGCGTCATCCAGGATGCCTTCAACCCCAAGGGCTCTTACGGTGTCGCCAGCTTCGACATCCGCCACAACGCCACAATGAACACCGTCGTTGAACTCCCCTTCGGCAAAGGCAAGAAGTTCTTGAACTCCGCCAATCCCTGGGTCGATCAGGCTCTCGGTGGCTGGCAGATCTCGATGCTCGGCCGCTTCCGCTCGGGCCTCCCGCAAGACATCACCAACGGTGGTGTCTACCCCACCAACTACCTCAACTCCGCTCTCGCCGTTCGTAAACCCGGCGCACCTTCTCCGATCCAGGGCGTGACCTTCAACCAGAATGGTAACCCTGCGATCTTCCAGAACACAAACGTCATCAACTCCTACCAGGGCCAATAC
>JAPKYY010000808.1 GCA_026394095.1 Acidobacteriota bacterium
CTCAGGCCGCCCCCAACTCCACCGCAAAGCGCATCTTAAGCACCCGTGAGCTTGAGGTCCTCCACCATATTGTGTCCGGAGAGTCGAACAAAGAGATAGCCAGCGCCCTCGGCCTCAGCGTCAACACGGTTGCCGTACACCGGGCCAACATCATGGATGCGCTTGGCATCCACAATACGGCTGAGCTTGTCGTCTACGCGATCCGCAATGGCCTTGTTAGCATCCCATGAACCGGCGCGCCTTCCTCGCTGCATTCGCACCCAATAGCCCCGGCTTCCAGCTCGCGGATGTCACGCAGGCCGCAGGCATCAACTTCCGTCACAACACAGGTGCTTTTGGCGCAATGTACCTGCCGGAAACTATGGGCCCCGGCTGCGCCTTCCTCGACTACGACAACGACGGCTGGCTCGACATCCTCCTGATCAACAGCCAGGATTGGCCCGGCCACAAGCGCTTGCGCTCCACACTCAAGCTTTACAAGAACAACCGCAACGGCACCTTCACCGATGTGACAAAAGCAGCCGGTCTCGACATTGAGCTTTACGGCCTCGGCGTCGCTGTCGGAGACTTCGACAACGACGGCTTCCCCGATCTCTACATCACCTGCGTCGGCCAAAGCCGCCTCTTCAAAAACACCGGCCGCGGCACCTTCATTGACGTGACGAATAAGGCAGGCCTCGGCAACCGCAGCGCCTTTTCAAGCTCTGCCATGTGGGTCGATATCGACCGCGTCGGGCATCTCGATCTCCTCGTCTGCAACTACGTCCGCTGGGCACCGGAGCTTGATGTCTTCTGCAGCTCCGACGGCAAGAACAAGTCCTACTGCACTCCTGAGGCCTATCGCGGAGCTACCAACTGGCTCTTCCGCAACAAGGGTGACGGCACCTTCGAGGACATCACCGCCCGCAGTGGCCTCTTCGATGCATCCTCAAAGTCTCTCGCCGTCACGATGCTCGATTTCGACAACGACGGCTGGCCCGATCTCTTCATTGCCAACGACACACAACCCAACAAGCTCTATCGCAACAACCGGGACGGCAGCTTTCGTGAGCAAGCCGTCCGCGCCGGCATCGCCTTCAGCGAAGATGGCCGCGCCCGTGCTGGCATGGGTGCCGACGCTGGCGACTTCCTCCGATCGGGCCAGGAAGGCATCGCCGTAACCAACTTCGACAACGAGATGATCGGCCTTTATGAAGCCACCGGCTCGGGCTTCCTTGATCGTGCTTCATCCAACGGCATCGGCGCAGCCTCACGCAACAGGCTCGGCTTTGCCTGCGGCTTCATTGATGCCGATCTCGATGGGCACCTCGATCTTCTTTCGGTCAACGGCCACATTGATGGCTCCGCCCGCAATCTTGCCCGCGGCAGCTCCCACGCACAGTCGCCCAACCTCTTTCAGAACGACGGCAAGGGGCGCTTCCGCGACATCACCTCCGAACTCGGCCCCAGCTTCGTCACTCCCAAGGTCGGCCGCGGTGCCGCCTGGGGCGACTTTGATCGCGACGGCGATCTGGACCTGCTGATCACCACCAATGGCGGCCCTGCTTACCTCTATCGCAACGACATCCAGAACGGCAACCGGTCGATCCGCTTTCGTCTCGAAGGCCGCAAGTCGAACCGGGACGCAATCGGAGCAGTAGTCCGGATCTACGACTCTTCCGGTCAGCAGATGCGTATGGTCCGCGGCGCATCAAGCTACCTCTCCTCGCCAGACCGCGCCCTCACCTTCGGCGTCGCCAGGCGTCCTTCGATCGACCGCGCCGTCATCGCCTGGCCCAGCGGCCGCACCGATGAATTCAAGAATCTGGCAAGTGGCCAGACTTACCATTGCATCGAAGGCGAAGCCCCCAAAGCGCTCTCCTACCGCTGAGCCGCGCGCAAGGCCTTGCTCAACGGCCGGGTCGGATTCTCGGGAATCTTCTGGCTGTCAATGACGGACTGCACGAGCTTCAAGCCTTCTTCCCGCTGCCCTGTGCGTACCAGGCAAATACCCAGCGCCGAGTCGTAGTTGATCCTGTGATCGTTCCCAATCTGCCCTTTGGCTAATTCGTTGGCCTTTGCTGCATACTGCAAGCTCAACTCACAGTTGTCTGCCAGAGCCGTTGCAACTGCCACATCCACATACGCCATATAGGCACTCATCCCAAGCTCTTCTTTCCGTTTCTCGGCTTCGAGCTCCGTCCGCTTCGCCTCTTCAATGGCCTCAGCTTTCTGTTCACCAGAGGCCAGACGCACGGCCAGAATACTATGCAGTCGGACAATCTCGATTGGCGCCAGTGCCTCGCCTGCCATTGCCAGAATCTCTTGTAGCGTGCGAGCCGATACCAGGTAATTCATCTCTTCGGCTTCAATGGTCGACCGGCTTCTGAGCAGTGCCACCTTAACCGTATAGGCATCCGGTTCCTGATCGATCAGTGCCAGCCCCTCATTGAGGATCACGCGCGCATCGTTTGTCCGCTTCATGTTGCGAAGCGATGCCGCAAGATTGACAGCCAGGACGCCTTTGAACAAACGAGGGGGAAAGTCCGTCTCAAGGCTGTCATTGGCAATCCCCTTCGAGGCCGCATAAGCCGCCTCCATCGATTTGAGGGAAGCCGCAGAATTGAGTTCACAAGCCTCCTCGGGATATGAGATTGCTGTATGGACATTCACCAGTGCAATGGCACCTAGTTTCGATTCCACCTGCGGCAACAGTGCCTTCATTTCCTTCTCGACAACCAGTGCTTCCGGGCATTTGCCGCTGTTGGATAGCGTAATGACATAACTCGACAATGCTGCCAGCAAGTCTTCCCTGGAACCACTCTGCCTGCTGCGTTCCACCGAACGTTTCTGCCACTCTACACCCGCCTCCGGCCTGCCAGCGTTCACCAGAAAGTCACCGAAGGTACTCGTCAG
>JAPKYY010000526.1 GCA_026394095.1 Acidobacteriota bacterium
CGACCAAACGATTGGCAACGGCTGTCTGAATACGAGCGTTTTCGGTTTGGACCTGGACACCGGAGGCAACAATCTCAACCGACTGTTGCGTTGTGCCAACTTCGAGAATGATATCGATGCGGGCAGCCCCAGAAGCGGTGACGACGATGTCTTTGGCGATAGAACTCTTGAAGCCTTGTTTTTCGACGCGGATGTTGTAGGTTCCGATGTCGAGTGAAGGCAGAGTATAGTCACCTGACGAGGAAGAGGCGATGTTGGTAATGGTGTTGGTTTCGATGCGGGTCGCGGTGATCTTCGCATCGGGAATAAGCGCACCGGTTGAGTCTTTAACGACACCGGTGATCGAACCGCGATCCTGTTGTGCACTCAAAAATGCGCAACAGGACATCGCGAGAAGAAGCAGACGGAACTTCATGAATTCTCCTTGGAGCAAAAGCTGTCGTGAAACATATCACATAAGTGACTGCTAGTGGCTAAGCCAAGGATTTTTATGGAACTGAAAGTTTAGAAGCGGAAGCG
Source organism: Acidobacteriota bacterium (assembly GCA_026394095.1). Classification (GTDB taxonomy): domain Bacteria; phylum Acidobacteriota; class Terriglobia; order Bryobacterales; family Bryobacteraceae; genus Bryobacter. The sequence continues at coordinate 520 of JAPKYY010000526.1, forward strand.
AATCCCGCCGGTACCCCAGAAGCCTGGGGTCTGGTAGCCGGCTTCGTAGTATGTGCGATTGTTGACGTTCTCGAGACGGGTGAAAATTTCGAGAGTGTAGCGGTCCTTCACCGGGATGCGGTAGCGGGCTGCGATGTCAGCCTTGCGCGGGCCTTCGAATCGGAAGGCGCGACTGCCGGTAGAGACGAAGAAGGGTACCAGGTAGCTTGAGGCATTGAAGTAGTCGAAGCTGGCGTCGAAGTTCTTCGTGAAGAAGTAGCTGGCCGTTAGTGAGTAGGTATGAGGGAAGACTCTCTGCGACTGCAACTCGCCAGTGAGGAAGATCGGGCGGCGCTCGAGAGTTCCCGTGTAGGTGTAGGCAGTCTGTAGAGAAAGCTTGCGAGTCGGTTGAAGCGAGGCAGACAATTCCACGCCGCGTGCAAGTGCGCCACCGGTGTTGTAGTATCCGCTGGTGCGGCCGTAAGGTTCGCGTGGAACAGGGCCGAAGCCCACTACCTGCTGGAGACGAGTGTAGAAGTAGGTCGCGGCGACTTTAGCTTTGCTCGCGAAGAGATATTGGTCGAAGCCGAAGTCCAGGGAGAGGGCGCGGTCAGGCTGTAGATTCGGGTCACCGTAGATGCTGTAGCGGCCACTGAAGAGCGCTGTACCGAAGCGTTCATAGAGAGAAGGGGCGCGGTAGGCACGGCCCATGTGTGCGCGAAACTTGGTACCGGTCCTGGCAATCAGATAGGCAATAGAGGCGTCACCGGTAACGGCGCGAGGTGGAGAGGAGAGATCTCCTTTTTCGTAAAAGGCAGGAGCCCCGTAGAAGTTGGGCTGGCGGAGGTTGAAGTCCTGGATACGGCCACTGAGGTTCAGGATCAGGCCACCGAAAAGTTGAAACTGTTGCTGCGCATAGATGGCACTGGATCGCTGGGTAATACCAACGGTGCGTGTATTTCGCGTGGCGGGGTTGGGATTGTTATCGTCGCCAAAGTTATAGAAATGTTCGCGCTCAAATTCATAGCCTACAAGCAGATTTTGGCGCTTGGCCCACGCGTAATTGAGTCTTGCCGCGACAGTGTCGAGTTCGCCACCAAATTGATTGAAGTCGCGGAAGCGGGCCTGAAAGCCTGAGCCGCCGGGGCCGTTGGCATCATAACGATTCGTGTAGAGGCGGTTGTATTGCAGACGAAGGCTCAGTTTGTTCGTGAGTTGGCGGTCCAGGCCAACTAGGCCCATGATGGTGCGGGTGGCGCGGCGGGCATCGGGGTCGTTTGCCTGTGGGTTGTAGAAGGCAAGAGTGCCGGGGATAACTCCTGCCGGAAAGACAATGCCAGACTTCGCACCAGGCCCCTGATTGTATTGCGAGAAGGCTTCCGTAGTGAAAAGACGCGTGGAGATCGAAGTCTTCGGATTGAGTGCAAAGCGAGCAAAGCTTTGCGTACCGGAGTTACGATAGCGGTCTGTTCCGTCAATCCCATCAAGGACATTCAAGTGGATCGCAGAGCCAGACCACTGAAAGCGCCCTTGCCCGCCGCTTGCCTTTGCGAGGCCGCGAAAAAGCCCGAGTCCACCGCCTTCAAAATCTACCTGGCCGTGGGTGGCTCCGCCGCCCGAGTCGGTAACGATATTCAAAGTGCCGCCGATAGCGTTGGTGCCGTAGAGAGCTGATTCACTGCCGCGGCAGGCTTCAAAACGATCGGGGTTAACGACAAGAAGGTCAGAGAGAAGGCTGCCCGCATCACCCTGGGTTGAGGTTGTGTCGCGGAAGCGGAAGCCATCAATCAGGACGGCAGTATCCGACGTGCGAAGTCCACGCGTGACGATGCGGGCGATAGAGCCAGGGCCCCCGGTTTGTTGCACCTGCATACCAGGGGTATTGCGAATGGATTCGAGGAAGAAGATCTCGTTGCGGCGCGAGAGGGCTTCTTTGTCGAGAATGTCAAAAGCCTTACCAGAGTCCTCTACCGAGGTTGCAAGGCCATCGGCGGTTACTGTAATCGAAGAGCGCTGTGCAACTGGCTGCAGACGCAGCACAAGGCCGGGAGCCGGGCCTTCAAAGCGAAGTCCTTGCGGGAGAGACAGATTGTTGGTTTCGGCCGTAAGCAAATAGCTTGACGATTCAGGAACATCGAAAGAGAAGGCTCCCGATTTGTTCGATGTGGTTGTAATCGGGTTGGAGGCACCGGCCGGATAGACGCTGATACGCGCTCCGGCAATTGCGATTCCTTGTGCGTCTTCGACGCGCCCGCTAAACTGCGGACCTGCGGCGATCAGACTAAGCGTAGTGAAGAAAAAAGAAAGAATACGAGTATTCATCCGTGCGGCTCCCCTTCGGAGTGTTCGGAAATGCGCACGCAATATTGCGTGGCGATCAAAGGCAGGTATTCGGACTTACGGGCGAGTGATTTTTCCTACTGAGCGCGGCTTCCCAGACTCCGAAGAGCCCAGTGCCATAGTGCGCTGGTCGTTCCCGTTTACCGCTGCGGGGCAGTTCTGGATTCGAACCAGATTCCCTGAACCGGTGACTGATATTTAGGGTAACTGTTGATAAGTTACAGCGTCAAG
>JAPKYY010000450.1 GCA_026394095.1 Acidobacteriota bacterium
GGCCTGATCTGGGGAGTCTTCCGGTGGAGATTGCAGAATTTGCGTGAATCCAATCGCCGGCTGGAGCAGATTGTGGAGGAGCGGACGACGGAGATCCGCGAGCAGCGTGACCAGATCGCCGATCAGGAGAAGAAGACCGAAGCGCTGCTGCTGAATATTCTGCCTGCCCCGGTGGCAGAAGAATTGCGAAGCAAGGGTTTTGTTTCACCGATGCATTTTGAAGATGTGACGGTTTGCTTTACCGATTTTGTGGGCTTCACGATTTCGAGCGAGACGATGTCGTCGGCAGATCTGGTAGCCAAGCTGGATGAATACTTCACCGAGTTTGACAAGATCATAACGGCTTACGGGCTTGAGAAGCTGAAGACGATTGGCGACTCGTACATGTTTGTATCGGGGCTGCCGACAGAGTCAGCGGATCATGCCTATCTGGCTGTAAAAGCAGCTCTCGATATTGTGGCAAAGGCGCAGGAGTTGGGCGAGAAGAACGTGGGATTGAACTGGCGACTGAGGGTTGGGTTGCACTCCGGGCCAGTTGTGGCTGGAGTTGTAGGCCTCAAGAAATTCGCGTTTGATATCTGGGGCGATACGGTAAATCTTGCTTCACGTATGGAATCGAGCGGAGCTCCGAATCGAGTGAACCTTTCTGAGCGAACCTACCTGAAGGTGTCGGACAAAATCAACTGCGAGCCACGCGGGCTGGTAAAAACCAAAGACGGCCGAGATCTGCCGATGTTCTTTGCCAACCGCTAGAGGATGATGCTTGAGCCTTCGCGGGCAATGATGACCTGATCGAAGTGTTGCCTTGCGGCTTCGAGCACCGACCGCATGAATTCGTCGGTGTGCGAAGGGTCATGGTGGGCGAGAACCAATTGCTTGACGCCTGCGTCTTTGGCGACCTTGACGCCCTCAAGCCAGGTGCTGTGGCCCCAGCCCTTCTTGATCTCATACTCCTCAGGAGTAAATTGCGCATCGTAGACAAGCACATCAGCGCCTTCGGCATGAGTGCGGATGACGTGATCGAGAGATGGGTCGCCATGCTCGTGGTCGCAGGCATGAACAATTACAGCGCCATTTGATTCGAGGCGATAGCCAGTAGCGCCTTGCGGGTGATTCAGGGGGAAGGGATAGACTTTGAGGCCACCGTTGCAGAGAGAGTGGCTAGGAGCGCCAGCCAGGGTAGAAAAGTCACGCTTGGCGGCGAGAAGATCGAAGCCAACCGGGAAATAGGGGTGGGTCATCTGACCTTCGAGGATGTTCTTTACTTCTGAAGCGGCCTTGGTGGTGTGGAAGCGGACGTGATTGGCAGGATTGTAGAGTGGGGCGAAAAAAGGAATTCCCTGAATGTGATCCCAATGGAAGTGGGTCATCAGGATATCAATGTCGATACTTTTGCCAGCGGCGCGTGTGATCAGATCGAGGCCGAGCTTTCTTGCACCGGTACCACCGTCGATCAAAACTACTTCGCCATTGCCAAGACGCAACTCAAGACAAGTGGTGTTGCCACCAAAGCCCAGGTTCTCCGGAGCAGGCGTCGGAATCGACCCCCGCACCCCCCAGAATTTCAGCTCCATGCGGAGTAGTCCTCTTTCTTGGTCCGACATCAATCTTTCGATTGTAATTGAGAATGATTTTCCGCGCCGGACCTCGCTACAATATTGAGACCATGCAAGCGGACCACATTTCTCGCGTCATCTTCGAATATGCTTCCCGGATTGGCGATGCGCGAGAGACTGGAGCCAACTTACAGCTGAATGCGGATATGGCGCGGAGCCTGGTGGGAGCGGACCGGTGCAGTATCTGGCTGATCGATCGCAAGTCGAATGAGCTTTGGACCAAGGTGGCGCACGGGGTGGACGAACTGCGGATTCCGATGGGCCAGGGCTTGGTTGGGGCCTCGATCGAATCGAACGAAACGATCGTCGTGAATGATACCTCGCAGGATGCGCGCTTTCTGAATCCGGTAGGGGCCTATCAGACGATTTCTGTTCTGGTGATTCCGTTGAGATCATCGGACGGATCGGTGATTGGGGCACTGCAGGCATTGAACAAGCCGGGTGGATTTACGCAAGAGGATGTTGATCTGCTGGCGCTGGCAGCGAACTATTCTGCATCAGCGATTGAAAACCAACGGTTGCGGCATGAGGCGGAGACGGCGCGGCTGATGATGCGCGAGCTTGAGATTGCGCGTGATGTGCAGCAGCGGCTGTTTCCGGAAACCAACCCGCAGTATCCGACGCTCGATTGCACGGCGAGCTGCCGGGCGGCAAAGTCAGTGGGTGGGGATTACTACGACTTTATTCCTATGTCTGATGGGGGATTGTTCTTTACGCTGGGTGATGTTTCGGGTAAAGGGATTGCGGCGGCTGTGTTGATGGCGAGCATCCAGGCCTCCATTCGTTCGCAGGTGATCACCCCGCCGGTTTCGCTGGCACAACTGGTGGGCTCATTTAATCTGGCAGTTGCGTCGTTTTCACGGTCTGAACGTTATTCCACGCTGTTTTGCGGGTACTTTGACCCGACACACCGCAAGCTCACGTACGTGAATGCAGGGCAGGTGGAGCCGATGTTGCTGAGAGCCGCCACTGGCAAAGTGGAGAGGCTTACGACTGGCGGGCCGCCGGTTGGGCTGTTGTCTTTCTCGATGTACGCACAAGAGGAGATTCCGTTTGAAGCCGGGGACATTCTGCTCTGCTACTCCGATGGGGTGAGCGAATCTACAAACATGGCCGATGAGATGTGGGATGACGTGGAAGTGCGGCATTTGCTAGAGGCTTCTGGCGGACGGAGTGCAGTTGAGATTCAGAAGATCATCATTGATGCGGCCGATGCCTTTGCCGGAGAAGCCGAACAGGCAGACGACTTAACAGTAATGGTGATTCGCGGCATCTAAGTCGGTTATAATCCAAAGTCTGGCTGTTAGCGATACTTATGGATATGTTACAATCTCGTGTCTAATTTGCGGCGACTTCTCTGGCCTTTAGTTACCTGTCTCCTACTTCTGTACCCGGCCTACTTTCTTGAGGATCTGCTGCGAGACCTGCAGGCAGGCGCGACCGTACAGGCGCTTTTCATTTTCCGCCACGCAATTGGAGTCGGGATATGGCTGGCGGTGGCGTGGCTGCTGAATGAATTGATTCACGTAGTGGCATGGGACCGAATCAGTCAGCCAGTGCCGACGATTCTGAAACACATCGTTTCCATCCTGATTTTCGGGATGGCGATCACGGGGATTTTTGGATTTGTATTTGGACAGTCCGTCACAGGAATTTGGGCTACTTCTGGCGTGTTCGGGCTGGTGTTTGGATTTGCCGGGCGGTCGCTGATTGCCGACCTTTTTTGCGGGATCGCCTTACACCTGGACCCTCCCTTCCGAATCGGAGACTGGATCGAGTGGCGCGAAGGGAACGAAGAAATTCTGGCCCGGGTAGAGCAAATCAACTGGCGGAGTACGCGGGTGCATGCACGGGACGATACGAAGACTTTGTTTATCCCGAACTCGCATCTGTCGTCGGTTGCGATTACTAACGTGTTTGCGCCGCTTGGGCGGACACGTCAAATTGTGAGGATTCCGCTGGACCCTGCCGAAGATCTGACGCGGGCGATGCGTGTGCTGCTGGCGGGCGCGTTGACGGCAGAGGGCCCGCTGGCTGAGCCAGAGCCGGACGTGCTGATCGAGAGTGTGGGGCCCGAGGGAACAACGGTACAGATCCGGTACTGGCATGAGCCTGAGACTTCGATTGCAAAGGTGCGGGGAGCTGTGTTGCTGTCGGTGTTGGGGGCGCTGGCGAAGGCAGGGATTCAAACCGCCCGGAACCGGCATGAAGTGCTCACTGCTCCGCTACAAGTGGATCGCGTGGAGCGGTATGACCCGCTGTCGATTCTGCGCCGCCTGGAGATCTTCTCAGGATTCGAGAATTCTGAAATTGAATCCATTGCGACGCAAGCAGAACGGCTGGAATATGAGGCTGGGGCGAAGATAGTGAAACAGGGGGAGCCAGGGAGTTCTTTGTTCTTCGTTCTCGAAGGGTTGCTGGATGTGTACATCGAGCAGAGCGGCAAGCCGATGTTGCGCGTGAACCGGTTGGGGCCGGGGCAGTATTTTGGAGAGATGTCGCTGTTGACTGGCGACCCCCGATCGGCGACGGTGAGCGCAGCCACCAGTGTTGTGGTTTATCAGGTTTCGAAGGCGGTGCTGGAGCCGATTTTGTCTGCACGGCCGAGTGTTGTGCATGAGTTGGCCGAGACGGTGGCGCGGCGGCAGATGCAGAATCGATCGAGTTTGCAATCGGCGAGCGCTCAGGAGGCCGAAGCTGTACATGAAGGCTTTGCCAAGCAGATGCTAGCCAAGATCATGGGATATTTTGCGAGTTGATCGAGTCGAGCGCGGTTTGCACGAGTGCTTCGCCACTGCCTGATACAACGCGGGCGCTGATGACTTCGTAGGTGCCTTCGGGGTAGGCTTTGCTGTTGGGGATGTAGCCGAGGGCGGCGTTGGTTTGGGTGGCGATGACGGTGAACCTGGCCTTTGAGTTTTGCTTTATGTCGAGGCCGAGTTCTACGAAAATTTCTCCCGGCAGGCCAAGCCAGACGAGATCCTTGCCCATGCGCAAGATCTGAATTTCCGCCTGATAGGGTCTGCCGGATCTCGCATCGTTTTCAAGGATACGGGCGGCGTTGGCTAGCACCAGGGTGGCGGTACTTTTGCTGCGGGCTTCGGTGGCGGCGGCGACTTCATCCGGGCTGGTCTTGACGGCTGCGAGCTGGATTGTGGTGCTTTTTCCGCTTAGCCTGGTGTCGTTGACTGGAGCGGCATCATCGATAGACCGGAGGACGGCTGCAGCAAGAATTGTGCCAATGCGGGCGGCTTCTGTGTGGCCTTTTTGCGGGCGTTTGGCGGCGGTGTCGATGTGGTTGATGTTGCCTGAGCAGCCCATCGTGAATACGGTGACGAGCTGGCGGCCGCGGGCGACTTTGAGGGCCTCGGTGAGGGCGTAGACGTAGTCGGCAGAATATTCGAGGCCGCCGACCGTATCGAGGTGCATGGCGTAGTTGACGTAGACGGCAATGGCCTGGCCGTCTTCACCTTCGACATAAACTACCGGGACGGCTGGATCGATTGGCCCTGCAGGTTTTACGATGTTCGGGTTGAGCTTGCCGGGGTTCCAGGCGACAGTGCCGTCTCGCATGTGGAAGCGGCGGTTGAAGGGGAGAGTGGCTTCGTGGCCGATGGTGGCGAAGACTTTTGCCGGACGCAGCGCTTTGACTGCGGCAACGACGCTTTGCGCTATGAGGGCGGGAAGAGTTTGGGAGTAAGTGGTGGCAATTCGTTTCATTTCGCCGTCGAGCTGATAGCGAGACCAGCCGCTGAGCAGGACTGGTGCGGTGTGAGCGTGTGTGGCACTGATCATCACCTGGTGTTGGGGGATGCCAGTCAGGTCCTGGATCCAGATGCGGGCGGCGGTGGCGATGCCTTCGGGCATGCTGGTGAGGTCGCAAGAAACCAGAGCGATTCTTACGCCATCGTTTTCGAAGACCAGGGCGCGAGCAAGAAGGGGATCGTGTGTGGCGGTGGCCGAGCGGTTGAAAAAGTAGCCGGACATGGCCGCGCCTTGCGGAGGCGTGATGTCGACGGTGGACGCGCCCGCTTTGATGGCTGCTGCTGCATTCAGCGCTACAATTCCTAACACGACAATGCGAATCATGATTCAAACTATAGCCGCACTTTGCTTTTGCGGGAGCTTCGTTTTTGGTGCCGATGCGGTGCAGGAATATGTGAAGGCCCGCGAGCAGGCCATTCTGAAAGAGTTTACGGGGCTGGTTGCGATTCCGAATGTATCTGCGGATTTGCCGAATGTGCGGCGTAATGCTGTGGCGATTCAGAAGATGTTTGAGCAGCGTGGGGTGCCGACTCGGTTGCTGGTGCTCAATGACTACGCGCCGATTGTGTTTGGGGAGATTGTGACGCCGGGGGCGAAGCGCACCGTCAACTTCTATGCGCATTACGACGGCATGCCGGTGAATCCTGCCGAGTGGATCAACAAGCAGCCCTTTCTGCCTGAGTTGCGCGATGGAGCAAGTAAGGTGTTGCCGCTGGAGCAGGCCAAGTATGACGGGGAGTGGCGGCTTTATGGGCGTGCTTCGGCTGACGATAAAGCTCCCATTATGGCTATGGCGATTGCTCTTGATGCGATCAAAGCGTTGGGGCTGAAGCATCAGTCGAATTTCCGTTTTTTCTGTGAGGGTGAAGAGGAGGCTGGGTCGACGCACCTGACTGAGTATTTGAAGGCGCATCAGGAGCTGGTGAAGGGGGTTCTTTGGTTGATCTGTGATGGGCCGGTGCATCAGATCCGGCAGCAATCGGTTGTGTTTGGGGTGCGTGGGTCGACGAATTTGAATCTCACTGTTTATGGGCCGAAGAAGGGTTTGCACTCGGGGCATTACGGGGGGTGGGTGCCGAATCCGGCGCAGCGGCTGGCACGGTTGATCGCGGGGTTTAGTGATGGCGAGGGGCATGTGCTGGTTAAGGATTTCTACAAGGGGGTGGTGCCGTTTAACGCGGCTGAGATGGCGGCGATTCAGAAGATTCCGGCGGTGGAAGAGATGCTGAAGGAGGAGTTCGGGATTGCTGATACCGAGGGTGACGGGAAGCGGCTGTTTGAGACTTATTCGCTGCCGACGCTGAACCTGCGTGGGATACAGGCGGCGAATGTGGGGAGCATGGCTACGAATGTGGTGCCGGCGGAGGCGAATGCGACGCTGGATATTCGGCTGGTAAAGGGGCTGGACTGGAAGACGCAACTGGAGCGGGTGAAGGCTCATATTGCGGCTCAGGGTTATCTGGTGCTGGATCGTGCGCCTACGGATGAGGAGAGGCGGAAACACTCGAAGATTGTGAAGGTGACGAATCGCGAGGGTTATAACTCGGTGCGGACGCCGCTGAATTTGCCGATTGCGCAGGAGGTGGTGAAGCTGGTGGAGTCTGTGGCCGGGCCGGTGGTGCAGATTCCATCGCATGGTGGGAGTGTGCCGCTGGCAATGTTTGAGGAAGTAACACGGATGCCGCTGATTATGGTGCCGATTGTGAACCATGACAACAATCAGCATGCGCCGAATGAGAATCTGCGGCTGCAGAATTTGTGGGACGGGATTCGGGTGATGACTGTTCTGCTGAGCCGACTTTGACGCTGCCTATTTTGAGGTAAGCTTCAGGTGATCAATTGGAGAACGATAGCCAGGCGAGGGCGTAGCGGCGGCCGGCGAAGCGGAGACGGTAGGTGATGGCTCGTTCTTCGTCGTTTGCGTCGGCTTCGCCCTGATGCCAGAGGATTCCGCGGAGGCGGGCGTTGGGGCCGGCGGCGGCGAGGGCGGCTTTGGTTCGTTCGACTGCGTTGACGTAATGCGTGCTGCCGGGGACCCATTCGTGGAGTGCGGAGCCGCCGAAGGCGGCCGGGATCAAACCGACTCGCGTTGCCACTTTCATGTTGATGAGTGTGGTGGCGAAGCTTCGACCTAAGCCGACACCGGTGCGATCTGGACGATCGAAGTGGATCGGGTCGACGGCTGGGATCCAGGTTTTCTCTTTGCTGAAGGCGAAGACGTCTGGAATTGGGGTGCGATCCGCATCGCCAACGACTCCGCGTCCGGCCATATTTGATTGCCCGATGAGCAGGAAAATGTCTACGGGCTGAGCATTAGCCGCCCAGCAAGCCAATACGATCCATGAAAGCTTTAGCACGCTCTCCATACTAAACCCAAAGTGGTGGAAACGCTTTCTCACCTCAGGTGCTCAAGTGTGAGTATGAAACCGCTAGCAATTCTTGTAGCCCTGACATTCCTGCCCATCGCTCACTCGTCGCAAATTCAGCCGGGAGCACCAAGTTTAGAATTCAGCCAGATCTGGAACGTGCTGACGAATTCCTTTGCTCAAGACCCCATCTATCAATGGAGAGACGCTCGGGTATTCGAGTTGGACAACGAGCGGGGGGCTTCGCAAATCAACATGGTGGGCAAGACCCAGCTGGTTAGTCTGCGAGTTGTGCTCCCGGCAGGATTTGAGTATGACCCGAACTAGGTGCGGTTGAGTTCGCGCCACATGGCGGAGTACCAGCGGAGGAAGCGCTCTGGCTCTTTGCTTTCGGTGGCTTCGCAGAGGGTGTAGCGCTCGTACTTCATGTCTCGCAGGAGCCAGAAGAGTTCGCGGTAGGGGTATGGGCCGGCGAGTTCGTTGATGTGGACGTTCTTGATCCAGGGCTTGAGGAGTTCAAAGCTTGGCTTGATGCTGTTGCCAACGAGATCTGTCGGGTTTGAGTTCCAGCAGAGGCCGACCTGTTGGTGTTTGGTGGCCTTCATTATGGCGGCACTGATGGGAGGGTTTTGAGTGATCTTGCCGTGGACTTCAACCCAAATTTCCACACCGTGACCGGAGCCGTAGTCGCCCAGTTCTTTCAGGCACTCGGCGATGCGGCCGATGGTGGTTGCTTCGGGTACACCCTCGGGCATGCCGTTCGGACGGACCTTGACGCCCCAGGCGCCGGTGTCGTGGGCGAGGTCGATGAATTTCTTTGCGTCGTCGACATTCTTGCGGCGGACAGCTTCATCTGGTGATTGAAATTCAGCGGTGGAACCGTAACTTAACAAACGGATTTTCGATTTTGAGAACTTGGCAGCGACGGCCAGGCGTTCGTCTTTGCTGAGCGTGGGTTCGACGCCATGCTTGTGTTGCGTTCTCAGCTCGACGGCCTCGAAACCGGTGGCTTCGAGGTTCTTAATAATCGTGTCGAGGTCCCAATCCTTCAGGATGTTGTAGGTGACAGCCCCAAGTTTCATATTGCCTTCAAGCTATCACGAACCAGGTCAATTACAGCATCCATCTCTTCAAGTTCGAGATAAAAATGCGGGGAGAAGCGTACCCAGCCCTGCCTTGGGGCGGAGAGGATCTTGCGAGCCTTGAGTTCTGCGTGCAAACGGTTGGAATCGACGCCTGCTTTGCGGAAGCTGAGGATGCCGGAGCCGATTTTGTCATCGCGATCGAGCATCAATTCGCAGTCGAGATTGCGCAGGCCGGATTCGAGGCGACCGGCCAAGCCCATGACTCGCTGGGCTAGGTTATCGATTCCGAAGTCGTTCAGTAGCTTCATTGAGGCACGCAGGCCAAAGCTGCCTGAGACGTTGAGAGTGCCGGGCTCGTAGCGGCCAGCATCGGTTCGAAGGCTCATGTCGCGGCTGGAATAGTCGGCCCAGTTCTTTACAGTAGTCCATCCAAATTCGACTGGAAAGATTTGATCCTGAACGACTTGATCGACATAGAGAACGCCCCAGCCTTCTGGACCGAGCAGCCATTTGTGGCCGTCTGCGGCGAGGGCGTGGATGCCGCAGGCTTTTACGTCGAGAGGGAAGGCCCCGAGGCCCTGGATGGCGTCGACGAAATAGAAGACGTTGTGGCGTTTGCAGATATCACCAATTGCTTTAAGATCTACCCGGAAGCCACTGAGGTAATTGACCCAACTGATTGCAAGCAGTTTTGCACCGCGGCAGGCTTCTTCTACCTTTTCGAGCGGGTCATAAAGACTGAGCCAGCGGACGACGCAACCTTCTCGTTCTTCCAAGAGCTTCCAGCAGTAGTAGTTAGCGGGAAATTCCTCACGGAAGGCAACCACGACGTCGCCGGGCTTCCAGGTGAGCCCCATCTGGATGGTGGCGATGCCTTCGCTGGTGTTTTTGACCATAGCGACTTCACCGGTGTGGCAGCCGATCATGCGGCTGAGTTCGGTGCGCACGCCTTCGCAGGCAGCCATCCATTCGGGGTAGTGGAAGCTTCCCCAGTTCATGGCGTCATCGGCGTACCAACGCATGGCATCGGCGACGGGCCTGGGGAGGGGTGAGACAGCGGCGTGGTTGAGGTAGTGCAGATTCGTGCAAACAGGAAAATCATGTCGATCTGGACGCAATTCGAAACTCATTCTTTCCACGATACGTTATAAGCTGTAGACAGGTAGATCCGGAGGCAATTCGCCACATGAAGATTCTCTCAACGCTCGTGCTCTCTCTCGGCCTCGCCATCGCGCAGGAAGACACCGAAACCAAGGACCCCAAAGCCAAGGCTGGAGCCAAACCTGCCGAAAAGGAAAAGAAGGAAGAGAAGAAAAAGACCAGCAAGAAGAATCCGGATGACATCGGCGAACGCGATGTGTCGAAGGGTGTCAATTTCTACTCGCTTGAGAAGGAGATTGCACTGGGTAAAGGGTTGGCTCAGGATATCGAGCGATCGGCGAAGATTGTCGATGATCCGGTTGTGGCAGAGTACATCAATCGTGTGGGGCAGAACCTGGTGCGCAACTCGGACGCCAAGGTTCCTTTTACGATCAAGGTGGTTGACTCTGAAGAGATCAACGCATTTGCATTGCCTGGCGGCTTCTTCTTTATCAACTCAGGCCTGATTCTGGCTGCGGATACCGAAGCCGAACTGGCTGGTGTGATGGGGCACGAAATCGCGCACATCGCTGCTCGTCACGGCACACGCGGTGCGACTCGCGGACAGATCGCCAACCTGGCGACGATCCCGCTGATCTTCATGGGTGGCTGGGCTGGATTTGGAATCCGGCAAGCGGCGCAGGTTGCGATCCCCGTAGGCTTTCTGATGTTCAGCCGAGGCTTTGAGCGGGAAGCGGATTTGCTGGGACTGCAGTACATGTACAAGGCTGGCTATGATCCCGGTGCGTTTATCGACTTTTTTGAAAAGCTGCAATCGAAAGAAAAGCGCAAGCCGGGTACGCTGGCGAAGGTGTTCTCGTCGCATCCTCCGACGGACGACCGTGTGACTGCAGCGCAGAAGAACATTCAGGAATTGCTGAAAGAGAAGCCTGAGTATGTTGTGACCACGAGTGAGTTTCAGGACGTGAAGGCACGGCTGAGTGCGATGCACAATCGCCGCAAGCTGGACCCGCAGGATCCGAACCGTCCGCGGTTGCGTCGCAAGCCAGGTGATGGCACTTCTACCGTCGAGGATGAAGACGGCAAGAAGACCAAGACCGACGAAGACGAGCGGCCGACGCTGAAACGCCGCCCGACTGAGAAAGAAAACCCCAACTAAGCTCCGGGTTCGATTAAAGTAGAGAGGATGCGCATAGTCCTACTGGCGATCCTCTCTATTGCTGTTTATGGACAGGAAATTAAGCCCCTCATTCCGACAACCGGCCCGAAGCCGGTAGGCCCTTATTCTCCAGGGCTTTCATTTGGTGATTTCGTCTTTGTCTCTGGACAAGGTGTGGGTGACGGCTCCGGCAAAAGGCCCAACGACACCCGAGGCCAGGCGATCCAGTGTTTGAACAATGTACGCAATATCTTGCGCCTTGGGCAAATGGATGTGGCCAATATCTTTTCTCTTCAGATCTACCTTACCGATAAGGCGCAGGAGCCGATTGTCGAGCAGGTATTGAAAGACACGTTCTCGGGCAAGATTCCGCCACGCACGACACTGTTTGTGCCGAAGCTGCCGGTTGAAACGCCGATCGAGATTACGGCCTTCGCAAACAAGTCAAAGCAAACCGGGGACATTGAAGCTGCGGCTCTTGATCGTCCTGCGGGGTGCAAGGCGCTGAAGCAGTTTATTCAATGTGGCGTGGAAGTAGCTGCAGGCGGGGCAGATATAGAACAGCAGACGGCGTCGGTGCTTGGGGCGCTCGATGCGCGTTTGAAAATTCTAGGCAGCTCAATTACGAAGGTAGTTGCGACAAATGTTTATTTGGCTGATATGACGGAGTTCTCGAAGATGAACGCGGCTTACGCGAGCTTCTTTTTGTTGCGTGCGCCGACGAGGTCTACGGTGCAGCCGTTTGCGCTGCCGCGCGGGCGGGTGGCTATTTCTGTTGTTGCGGTGAAATGAGCTCTTCTTCGACTTGTTTCCGTTTGTACGGGTATGAAGCAATTTCCCGTTCTCGTTCTTATGGCAGTGGCGGCCTTAGCCCGCGTTGAAGCTGCACCGATTTTTGGATCACCAACCAGCTCGGGAACTTATTCCTGCGATGGTCAACCTACAGAGACTTCGCCAACTGTCGCCGGTACTACCGTAAACAATGGGAAGGCAATCACATTGTCAGGATCGGGATCGGTGTCCGGCGTTGGCGAGCAGTGCATCTCGTTCACCTGGACTGGGGCTATGTCTGGTGCTCTTGAAGCCAACAACTCAATCCCACTTGCCTGGGATTTCACAGTTACAGCCGACGGAGACATTGCCAGCGGAATCGAAGCACCTAGCCCGTTTTTCTTTGAAGGCAATCCTTATTGGTCTTTCGATGGAACCTCCCTCAATTTCGAAACTTACCTGGATGGGAGCTCGAATATTGGCGGTCAGGGCATTGGATCCAAAGGCGGTGCCGGTACACAGACGCTGAATACGATCTGGCAGTTTTCAACACCGCCCGCCGGAGTTGGAAAAGCTTTCACCTTCTACACAGTCAATTTTCGTGTGAGTGCATTATTCGGCGCGAATGGCGGCACGTTGTCGGTAGATATTCCTGCGGGAACTTCGATCGACTTCGGCCCGTTGACCGATACGAACCCCAATCCGGCCGTGCCTGAACCGGCAACCATGCTAATACTTCCCGCCGGCATAGCTGGAATCCTGCTGTTGCGCAAACGAATCTAGGTAGCAAAAAAAGGGCCGGCTTCCCTCCCCTCCGGGTGAGGAAACCGACCCTTGCGAGTGACCGCGTCTACTGAATCGTAAGAGTCACCGTGTTGGCGACCTTGCCATCCACCGTCAGTATGACCGGTACCTCACCTCGCCCGCGAAGAGTTGCGGGCAATTCCACATTAACCTGATCGAGGCCTGGTGCGCCTTGGGGGCCGGCAAAGAGGACTGGTAAATCCACGCCGCCGACAGTACAACGCACGCCAGAGAGGATGGCTCTGCCTCGGATGCCCGTGCCGAATAGCGAGAGGAATACGGGGCCTGAAGCTACATCAACTGGAGTTGCGATACAGCCATTGGCGGTGCAGCGGAAGAGCTCGACCGGGGACTGCGTTTGATCGGCATTCACACGGATTGCTGTCACGGCAGCTATGCCTTTACCATCGCCGCTCATCGAGAAGAGGCCAGGCGCTACAGGGCCGACGGTGAGGTTGCCGGATGCCAGCTCGCCTGTTGCTGTGTAGACTGTCGCAGTGGCAGTACCGCTGGCCAAGCCGGCTGGGACCTCGAAGTTGATTTGGCCCGGGGATACGAAGTAGAGCCTTGCCAGTTTGAGGAGGCCGGCGGAATCGCGCAGAGTGACCGTCGAGCCATCCAGCGTTACCGGTAAAGCGGCAGAGGCGGCACCTACGACTTTGGAGGCGAGCTTTGCGCCAAAGGATGCGGCAGCGGCCAGGGGAGCTCCTTCGTTGCCGGTGTAGCTGGCCGAGTTGGTAATCCCTAATGGGGTGGCCGTGTCGGGATTGATCACTGGTGTGCTGGCATCGATGGAGAGGAGGAAACGGATGAGCTGACGGCGCTTGTTGGCATCAGTAAGGGTGTCCACGCCAGCGGTGCCCGAGGCGCGGTGAGGGACCAGTGCCATAACGGCTTCAAGGCTATCGATGCTGCCGTTGTGCATGAAGGTTCTGGGGAAGGCGTGGAGGCCGAGGAGTGAGGGTGGGTTGAAACCAGCGGCACCGAGAGGCGCGGCAGCGTTCTGTCTGACTTCATTGGAGGCCGAGGCATCGAAGCTGCCGACGGCACGGAGCTCGTTGAGGATTTGCCCAGCGTTGATGAGCGAGGCATCGGGAGCTGGAGTGTAGCGAAGTTTGGAGACGCTCCACTGTGCGCCGCCGTGGCAATTCTGGCACTTGGCTTCGGTGAACCACTGGCGGCACGTCAGGCTCGGTGCGCGAGACTGGCGAGATGGGCG
>JAPKYY010000446.1 GCA_026394095.1 Acidobacteriota bacterium
AGCGGCCCGGTTGTCTGGCCCAACCTCTCCTCGATGTACTTCTTCTCTGCCGCCGAGCGCGCCAAGGTGGAGACCTTCACCCGCAAGCTTGTGGCCCAAACCGTAGACCTCATCGGAGCCGCAATCGGCAACCTCAAGCCAGCTCAGGTTGAGTACGATCTCGGTCAGGCCAACTTCGCCAGCTACCGCCGCAACCCCCAAAGAAACGGGCCTACCGATCACGCCGTGCCGACGCTTCGTGTCCGTGATGCCAAAGGCCAACTCACTGCCATCCTCTTCGGTTATTCCTGTCACAACACCACACTCACTGGTGAGTTCTACCAGCTCAGTGGCGACTACGCAGGCTTCGCTCAAGCTGAGGTCGAATCGAAGTTCCCGGGCAGCGTCGCCCTATTTACTAGTGGTTGCGGAGGAGATCAAAATCCCTACCCGCGCAGCTCGCTGGAGCACGCAAAGACCCATGGCCATGAACTAGCTGAATCTGTAATCGCGAGTGCCGGCCGCAAAGGCGAAGTCCTCAAAGGCCGCATCCGCTCGCGCTATCAAATGATCGACCTGCCCTTCCAACCCTTCGGTCGCAACGACTTTGAAGAAGACCTGAAGTCCACCAACCGCTATGTAGTGAGCCGTGCCAAACTGATCCTCACTGCGATGGATAACCGCAGCATCTCCCGGGACCTCGCTTACCCTATCCAGGCAATCAAACTCGGTCAGGCCAGTGTTGTCACTATGGGTGGCGAAGTCGTAGTCGATTACTGTCTGCGCCTGAAGCGCGAGACAGGCAACGACAAGCTCTTTGTAATGGGCTACTCGAACGACGTTATGTGTTATATCCCGACAAAGAAGATCGTTGAAGAGGGTGGCTACGAAGCCAAAGACAGCTTTATGTATTACGGCATGCCCGCTCCGCTTAAGGGCGAGATCGAAGAAATCATCATCGACAAGATCAAGACTTTGCTTAAGAAGGTGACTCAATGAAACGCCGAACTCTCCTCTTCGCCCCCGCATTTCTCCGGGCCCAGAGCTCAAGGCCAGTAATCACGCACGGCACACAGTCCGGCGACCCGGCTGTTGATTCTGCCTTGCTCTGGACTCGAGCCGATCGTCCCTCACGCATGCTCATAGAAGTCGCGAGCGACGAGAAGTTCAGCAAGATCCTGCAGCGCGTTCGTGGCCCGCATCTGCTGCCTTCGACAGACTTCACAGGCAGTCACGTAGTTTCAGGTTTGCCTTCTGGGGCTGATCTCCACTACCGCATCACGCTCGAAGATCTCAAAGAAGGCCGCGCGCTCAGCGAAGCTTCCGTCGGCCACTTCAAGACCGCACCAGCCGTCCCCCGCAACATCCGCTTCCTTTGGAGCGGCGACATGGTGGGCCAGGGCTACGGCATCAATCCCGACCTCGGCGGCATCAAGATCTTTAGCGAGATGCTTTCTCGTCAGCCGGATTTCTTCCTGCACTCAGGCGATACGATTTACGCCGACGGGCCATGCCCCGCTTCCTGGCAACCGCCCGAAGGCGGTATCTGGCGCAACGTTGTTACCGAAGCCAAAAGCAAGCCTGCAACAACTCTCGAAGACTTCCGGGGCTGCTACCAATACAACATGCTCGACGAGCACGTGAGACGCTTTAACTCGCAGGTTGCCCAGGTCTGGCAATGGGACGATCATGAAGTTCAGAACAACTGGTCACCAGGCCGGCCCGGCGATCTCATGATTGCCAACGCAGGCCAGGCCTTCCGTGAATATGCGCCGATGCGCAGAAATCCAATCGAAGCCGAACGGGTCTATCGCAAGATCTCCTACGGCCCTCTGCTCGATGTCTTCATGCTCGACATGCGTTCTTATCGCGCGGCCAACAACCCCAACCGGCAGCCTGTGGAAGGCCCCGAGACGGAGTTCCTGGGTGCAGAACAACGTGCCTGGCTCAAACGTGAACTCAAGGCCTCAAAGGCCGACTGGAAAGTCATCGCCGCTGACATGCCCCTCGGCATCATCGTTGCCGACGGTCCCAATTACGAGAACCAGGCCAACGGCGACGGTGGCCCACCTTTGGGCCGCGAACTCGAATTCTCCGACCTGCTCTCCTACATGAAGCGCGAAAAGATCCGCAACACGGTTTGGCTTACCGCCGACGTTCATTACACTGCCGCGCATTACTACAATCCGGCCAAAGCAAA
>JAPKYY010000083.1 GCA_026394095.1 Acidobacteriota bacterium
TGATCCGGTCTGGGTTTACATCACCCTCTTCCTCTTCCAGGACAAGAACCTTCACGTAGAAATTCCACTTCTTCGGCATAGCATCTCAGGTTAAGCCATCTACTACGCGAGCCAATGCTATATTCCAAAACAATGCAGAAAAGCCTCCTCAGCATGCTCCTGGTCTTGGCTCTGGCCTCAATATCGTATGGACAGAAAACCCACCAGTGCAAAGTACAAGCTTCAGACTTGGCTGCCGAAAGAAAAATTATGGAAAGGTTGATCAGTGAACCGAACATTAAGCCCGAAGAAGTGATGTCTCAGCTTATGCTCAGCCGTTATGAGCTTGGCAAATTCGATGCTAGCGTCGGCGAGGAGATTCTTACCGCCAAGTCTTATCCACTCCCCAATTCAGACTTGAAGGTGAGTGTCGCTATTTTCTACACCGACGAACGGATACCATCTGCGGATTCCGTAAGTCTGGCCCTTCTCATCGGGCCCAAGGCAGAAGAAAATCCCCTGGAGGCGATTGGTGCTTCCGTAATGGAGACCAATCTGGAAAACGATACTTTTATTCTTCAGGTCAGGCAGGACATTAAGCTCAAAGGAGTCACTTGGCGAGTATCGATGCAGTGCTTTTGCTCGACGCTCGAGGAACGGAAAAAGCTGTTGCTCAAGCGAGACGAAGATGAAAAGAGGCTTCGGGAGAAGGAGCCCGGAAAGAAGTAATGATGGTGGCGAAAGTCGGGGTCGAACCGACACGCACAGTGAAGTACGGCAGATTTTGAGTCTGCTGCGTCTGCCAATTCCGCCATTTCGCCACGGTTGACATTTAAGAGTTTAGCACTTTGGCGCTATAGTGCAGGGGATGAATCTGCAACTCTCCCGCCGGGGATTACTTTTGGGCTTAACTAAACGATCGCTGCGCGAGCAGTGGCGCGAAATCCTCGGCAAGTTCGAACCCAACAGTGCAGACCGCAAATGGTTCTTCTCAAAGATGCGCGAGCGTGAAATCGAAGTGCTGGATCGAGGCGCTTACCTGCGCCGTCACATCGAATTGCCGCTGGAAACGGACTTCTGGCAGCCCGGTCTTCTTCTGGTGCCCAAAGCGCTTAAGCGCGGCGAACGTCGCCCCACCGTCATCGCCTGGGCCTCGACCTCGCCAGACTGGCAGAAGCCCGAAGAGTGGTGGGGCAAGTGGCTTGTGGAGCAGGGCTTCATCGTTCTCACCAGTTGGGCGCATATCCGCCGCTACCGTGACAACACATCTTTCCAGAACGGTGTGAGCGAGAAAGTCTACGAACGCTTTGGCCGCTGGGCCGGCCTCTCGCGTATGGTCTGGGATGTCCGCCAGCAGGCCCGCTGGCTTGCTTCACACCCCCATGTTGATTCAAAGCGCATCGGCTTCATCGGCAGTTCGCTCAGCGCCAAGACCGCCCTCTATGTCGCGGCATTTGCGCCTGAGGTCTCAGCCGTAGTCTCGATTGACCCTCACGTACCGCTCTGGGATGGCGGTACCAACTACGAAGCTCCCTGGTATCTCGATGCAGACCGTAAGTTCCCTGATATCCGCACGCCCGAACAAACCGTACGCAGCCTTCTCAAAGGCCACGATCACAACGAATTACTCACCCTCGCCGCCCCCAAGCCACTGCTGATTATTGGTGGCAACGACAAGAAACACTCCGATGGCCCGAGCACGCTCCCGCTGATTGAACTCGGCGCAAAGCGCTATCGCGAACTTGGTGTGGAAGAGCGGCTGCGCTTTCATCTGCTCGATACCGGTCACACGCCGGTGCACCCGAAAATCGACCCGCTCTGGCAGGCCTTCTTTACCCGCTACTTGCGCGGCACGGGCTTGAAATCCAAATCCTGAAAATCAAAGCTGAAGTCAGCGAGGCTGTTGATCGTCTCCATTTTCAGTGACTCCACTTTGCCATCGACTCCAAGCTGGAAATTGCAATAAGCATCGGGGATCGTGTTGTCGTCCCAACGCGCAATAAACGTATTGTGCTGAAAGTGTTCGAGTCGTCCCTGCATCGCAGGCGTTGCGTGCATCCGCATCCGCAGCGCCCCGTCTTCGTTTTTAATCGTGGCCAGCCCATACCAGCCGTCGCGATAGTCCTGCGCGTAGGCGGCAAGCTCAAGAGACGGCTTTGTATCTGTGCGGCGCGCAGCAACCGCTTTCTGCTCGGCCTCATTCGCCTTCTTGCGGCCTTCCATCGTATTGGCGTGCATCGCAGCAATCCAGTCTGGCCCATTGGCACCCAGGTAAAAGTCAAGAATCAGGTTGGTGAGAGATTGAAAGGCCGCGCCTTCCTCCTGATTGGTGAGCACTACAATGCCGAGCTTCAGTTTCGGCACCAGCGTAGTTTGCGTCACCATCCCGGTCAGGCCGCCGCTATGAAAGGCCAGCTTCTGCCCGCGATAGTCCTTCAGAAACCAGCCGAGGCCGTAAGCCGCAAATTGCGACTGCTGCTCGGCCATGGCCTTCGGCTGCAAACCCACATTCAGCACCGTCTGCGCCGCCATCATGTTGCGGCCCACCTTTTCACTAAACAAACGCTGCGTCTCGCCGATCTTGCCCTCGGCCAGTTGCACATTCATCCACTTGGCCAGATCTGTGACATTGGCTTTCACCCCGGCTGCAGCAGCCCAGACATCGTCGCGAGTCCATTCTATTGGCTTGAGTTGTCCCTCGAGCCGCCACCCGCGAGAGTGAGGCACAGCAGTGTTGTCCTGATCGGTGAGGCCCTTGTTGGACATGCGGGCCTCTGTCATTTGAAGTGGTGCAAAGATCCGAGTCCGCACAAAATCGTCGTAGCTTTGCCCTGACACAGCGGCAACTACTTCTCCCGCCACCACAAACATCGTGTTGTTGTATGCGTAGGCTGAGCGAAAGCTTGTGGCTGGCCTCAACTGCCCGGCCCCTTTCAGAACCGCCTCACGGCTAAACGTCGTATTAGGCCAGAACATCAGATCGCCCGCCCCGAGGCCCAACCCCGTGCGGTGTGTGATCAGGTCGCGCACAGTTAGCTCTCGCGTCACGTAAGGGTCGTAGAGCTGAAATCCCGGCAGGTGTTTGGTCACCTTGTCGTCCCAACTCAGCTTGCCCTCATCGATCAGGATCGCAAGCGCTGCCGCTGTAAAGGCCTTCGTATTTGAGGCGATTCCAAACAAGGTATGTGAGTCTACCTTCGCCGCCTGCCCCAGCTTGCGCACCACAAAGCCCTTGGCCAATACCAACTGCCCATCCTTCACAATTCCTACCGCCACACCCGGCACCTCAAATTGCTTCTGCACTCGTGCCACCCACTCATCGAGCAGGGGAGGAGCCTGCCCCAGTAGCGACAACCCAACGAGCAGAACAAGTACAAAACGGCGAAGAATCAGCATAAGCAGATGATAGTCTGACAACGTGAACCCAGCAATTGGCCTCCTCCTTGCCCTCGCCCAGTACGGTATCTTCGATGCACACGCCGATATCGGTATCAACCCCAAACCTGGCTCCTTCGTCTACGACAAGATGAGCGGCGAATACCGCGTCTCCGGCGGCGGCGCTAATATCTGGGGTACGCAGGACGCATTCCACTTTGCTTATCGGCGCGTCTCGGGCGACATCACCCTGCAAGCGGATGTCAGCCTGGTAGGCAAAGGCGTCAACGCCCACCGTAAGGCCGCGCTGATGGTTCGTCAGGATCTTGATGCAGACTCAGCCTACGCCGACATCGCCGTGCACGGTGACGGCCTCACTTCGCTGCAATACCGAGCGGTGAAAGGTGGCCCAACCGCCGAGTTACGCTCCACAGCCAAAGGCCCCACGCGCATCAGGATCGAACGCCGCGGCGATGCCTTCACCATCCTCACCGGCGAAACCATAACTCTCAACATTCCTGGCCCCGTCTATGCCGGCATCGGCGTCTCATCACACGACGCAGATGTCATCGAGACAGCC
>JAPKYY010000037.1 GCA_026394095.1 Acidobacteriota bacterium
CATAGAAAGTGCCTACGATTGGTGACTTGATCGTTACCAGATTGTCCTTCTCTGCGGCGGGTGCGGGGGCAGCCGGTACAACGGCAGCCACGGCTGGCGCGGCAGGTGCGGGGATTACCACTTCACGCTCAAGGCCGGCCCTCTTGATGCGAACGCGATGTTCGCCACGCTGCACTTCGAGCTCTGCCACACCACTGTCGTGGGCGAGCTGTATCAGTTCTTTGATCTCTTCAATATTCATTGCGGGGTCTAACCTACTATTGTCCAACCTTTTTGGGTCTTTGTGAGGACCTCAACTCCCTTTTCCGTAACCAGCACCGTGTCTTCGATTCTTACGCCGCCGAAACCTGGCTCATAAACACCTGGCTCGATGGTGATCGCCATGCCTGTTTCGAGAGGGGTTTTGTCCTTCTTGCCCATGCGCGGTGCCTCGTGAATTTCGAGTCCGAGCCCGTGCCCTGTGGAGTGGATGAAGAATTGGTCGAGGCCATGATTCTTCAGAACTTTGACTGCGGCAGCATGTACCTGACCAGCAAGCTTGCCTGGTCTTACGGCGTCAATTGCTGCCAGTTGGGCTTCGAGTACAGCCTTATAAATTCGGATTGCCTTACGTGGAACGCCGCCTACGCCAAAGGTGCGTGTCATGTCGCTCATGTATCCGTTGAGGCATGCTCCCATGTCGATCAGCAAATATGAGCCTGCTTCGATCCGTACGTTTCTGGGATGGGCATGGGGCAGGGCAGAATGGGGCCCACTGGCCACAATGGTGTCGAACGCATTGCCCTCGGCACCGAGCTTGCGCATCTGGTAGTCGATCTCAGAGGCCAGATCCATTTCTTTCATGCCGATCTTGAAGCGCTTCATGGCCTGATCGAGGGCTTGTGAGTTGAGTTCCACGCTGGCCCGGATTGCTGCGATTTCCTGGGGTGACTTGACCCAACGCGGCTTTTCGATTGCATCGCCGAGGGGGACGAGTTCAGCAAGTTCTGCGAGGCCACGATAGAGCGTGTAGGAGATCTTGGTGTCTTCAAAGCCAATCCGTTTGGCTTTGAGCGACTTTAGCTTCGCGGCGAGAGCTTTGAAGAGGGGGCCGTTGACGATCGTGACAGGGCAATTCGATTCCTGAGCCGCCTGCGTTGTATAGCGGGGATCGGTGAAGAGGATATTGCCTTTCTTGCTAACGAGAAGGAGCGCGTTTGAGCCCTTAAACCCCGTGTAGTATCTGATCTGAATCAAGGTTGAAACTACAATTGCGTCGAGGTTTTGGCTCTGAAGTAGGCTGGAAAGTACCAAAGTTGCATTGTACCATCGGGGGCAGCGTTAGAATCTAAGGTGAAGACCCTATAGATGAAACTGTTGTTGACCTTGGTTGCAACCTTGCTGCTTTTCTCGTGCTCACGGGATCAGAAGCCCGAAAACCGTGTTGCAGCTACTTTTCACGCTGAAGAATTGCCCAACGACTTCAAGGTCGATCTGAGCAAGCGGAAAGTCTTTCCTTTCTCTGTTGTTCCTGGTGGTACGGTTACGCGTGATGAGGTGAAATCGAAGGTGGCTTCTGACCCGGTGGTGCGTGAGCACTATAAGGGCATCCAGATCGACAAGCTGAAGCCGTTCCGCTTGACCAAGCCCGCGCAAGGCTACGTTTCGTATCGAATTGGCAACCGCATTTTCTGGACAGCGCAGCGGCTCTACCTGAAGCCCGGTGAGATTTTACTCAGCGACGGATTGAATTTAATTCGTGGCCGCTGTGGCAACCGAATTTCTCTGGTGGCGAGTGCACCTGTGCAGACGGTGGGCGAGCCAAGTGAAGCTGTGCTGGATCTTCCGAGTTGGGACATTCCCGTGTTTCAAGCCATGGCTGAGGAGGCGAACCGGCGTGATTCCGACGGATCTTTGTTTGAGTTTCGCGGGAATGCGCCTCTGCCGCTGGTGTCGCTTACGGGCAAAATCCCTGAATCCATTTTTAATGTCGCGCCTCCGGTGATCGGGCCCGGAATGATTGGTGGCGGTTTGCCTGGCGGTTTGCCCCCTTCGGATAAGGGTGGGGAAATTATCATCAATTCGTTGCCGTTGATCTTTATTGCTTCGCAGCCCTTGACGATTCCTCCGCCGGGAATCCTGCTACCTTCGATCCGACCCATTGAAATCGCCAGACTTGATTTGCCGCCCAGCTTCATCGGAGCGCTTCCGATTGGCATTGGTGGTCCGGTATTCTACTTCTCCGATCCTCCGCCTTCGATCTTTGTTCCGCCGATTTATTCTTCTCCGACGATCTTCCTTTCCGGCGGTACTCCACCTTTACTTTTTGTGCCGCCTACACTGATTACGCCGCCAGGTGAATCGAATCCTCCACCAGTAATTCCACCTGCAGCACCTCCGGTTCTTCCACCCAATGGTGGACCTGGGGATCCGCCAGTGAAGCCTCCAGACACTGTGAAACCTCCAGACCCTGTGAAGCCTCCAGACACAGAACCGCCGCCAGTCTTCCAACCAATCCCCGAGCCTTCGACTCTTGGAATGGTGGCGCTGGCGGCGGCTCTGATGTGTTTACTTAAGCGGATGCCTTGGCAGCGGCGAGGGCAGTGTCGTAGTTAGGATGGTCGGCCACTTCGCCGACGTATTCGACGTGCTGGATGACATTGCTCTTGTCGACGACAAAGATGGCACGGCTTTCAATGCGTAGCGGCTCGATTAGCGTTCCATAGTTGGTGCCGAAGCTGGCGGTCTTGTGGTCGCTGAGCATCTTGACCTTGTCGACGCCGAAAGCACCGCACCAACGGCTCTGCGCGAAGGGCAGGTCCATGGAGACGGTGATCACTTCCACATTTTCCATCTTGGTCACTTCTTCGTTGAAGCGCTTGGTCTGTGCATCACAGACAGGGGTGTCGAGGCTGGGGACGACGCTGAAAATGCGAACCGTTCCGCCTTCACCGAGGGTTACCGGCTTCAAATCGGAGCCGATCAATTCAAATTCAGGGGCCTTGTCGCCGACCTTGAGTTCTGGTCCGGCGAGAGGAAGAGGATTCCCCTTGAGGGTAGTTGCACGAGCTGACATGTGGTTAGTTTATCAATCTCTTCTTAGGGACTTACCAACATGAATGTGAGTCGCTTCTCGGCCAGGTCAATCTTGATGAGTGCGACACGGACGGCATCACCGATGGCAAAAGTGCGTTTGGAGCGCTGACCGACGATGCGGCGGGTGTTTTCCTGGTAGGTGTAGTTGTCTTTGGGGAGGGCGTCGATCGGGATCAGGCCTTCGATGAAGAGTTCTTCGAGTTCGACGAAGCAGCCGAACTTGGTAGTCGAAATGATCATGGCGTTGAATTCGTCGCCGACCTTGTCGCTCATGAAGCGCATCTTCTTCCACTCGACCAGTTCGCGCTCGGCCTCGGCTGCTCTTCGCTCAGTGAAGCTGGTGTCGTTGCCGAGATCCTTGAGTGTCTCCTCGTCGTAGCTCATTCCTGCCAATACACGATGGACTACGAGGTCGGGGTAGCGGCGAATGGGTGAAGTGAAGTGAGTGTAAGCTTTTGAGGCGAGAGCGAAATGGCCTTCGTTTTCAAAAGAGTAGCGGGCCTGCTTGAGAGAACGCAGCATCAGGAAGCTGACGATGCGTTCTTCTGGTTTGCCTTCGATTTTGGCGACTAGCTTCTGGTAATGCTTGGAAGATACGGTAGCGCTTGGGTTGCCTATGAAGACGTCCTTGCGAATCTTGCGACCGTCGCGAGTGCTCTTGATGTTGGAGAACTTCTTTACGGCTACTCCGCCGAGGCCTAAAGAGACGCCGAACTTGGATGCGGCTTCTTCGAATTCGGCTACGCGCTTGGCGTCTGGGATTTCGTGGATGCGATAGAGACTGGGGATTCCGGCTGCTTCGAGATGCGAGGCAACCGCTTCATTAGCGATCAGCATGAGCTCTTCGATTAGCCGATGGGCGATGTTGCGAGGGCTTCTCGAAACTCCAACCATTTCGCCGAACTGGTCGAATTCGATGATCGGCTCGGGCAGGTCAAAATCGATCGAGCCGCGACGGGAGCGCATTCGGTTTAACACCAAAGCAAGCTCTTTCATTAACTCGAAGCGATGCACTAGTGGTGCGTAGCGCTCGCGTAGTTCTTTCTGTTCGGATGGTGTTCCTTCAAGGAGCTTGTAGACGTTGGAATAGGTCATTCGCTCGCGGCTCTTGATAACGCCACGGCAGAAGTCCTGGGTAAGGATGTTGCCCTGGTGGTCGAGCTCGAGCAGTGCGCTCATGACGAGACGCTCTTCATTGGGGCGGAGGCTGCAGATGTCGGTTGAGAGTTCAACCGGCAGCATGGGGACGGCGCG
>JAPKYY010000710.1 GCA_026394095.1 Acidobacteriota bacterium
CGGCCCTTGTCGCGATCAAATTTCAGAACTCGAACCGTGACAGCCTGTCCACTTGCGACAACATCGGACGGATGGTTTACACGGCCGTAGCTCATATCACTGATATGCAAGAGGCCATCGATGCCGCCCAGGTCAACAAACGCGCCGTAGTCAGTCAGGTTCTTGACCGTGCCTTCGAGCACAGCACCTTCGAATATGTTCTCAATTGCCGCACTGCGCTTGGCGACAACTTCTTCTTCAATCGCAGCTCGGCGCGAGACAACAACATTGCCTTTGCGACGATTCAGCTTGAGAATCCGCACCGGAATGTCGGTGCCAACAAAGGGGTCGAGGTTATGGGTTGGGCGCAAGTCGATCTGGCTTGCCGGCATAAAGGCCCGCACCCCCACATCCACACTCAGGCCACCCTTGACCTTGGCCAGAACATGGCCGCTGATCAGGAACCCTTCGTTCATCGCCTGCTCAAGGCTATCCCAGTGCCGGATTCGCCGAACCTTCTCGTGCGAAAGGTAGAGGAAACCTTCAGGGCTTGTCCCGGGACGATCTACAACAACTTCGACCTGTTCTCCAGGTTGCAGCTCTTGTAGAAAGTGATCGCGGGGGACGACTCCCTCGGTCTTTTGCCCAATGTCAACGATGACATCACGCTCACCCACGCTGATGATATGGCCGATTATGACCTGATCTTCAGTAGAGGTGTCCATCTGGCCGTAGTCGGCCAGCATCTGCTCGTAGTTTTCTTCCGCGCTGGCTGCATCGGCAGCTTCATCGGCTGATTCTACGGGCGCACCGGGCATTCCGTGTCCATGCTCTTCGGAATGTTCCGGAGCACTGTGTTGTGGTTCGAGCGGCGCCTTGGGCATCCGCTCATCGGGCAAGCTGGCCATTGCCGAGTCTCCATTGCAGTACTGTGGCTTCGCTGATCATGCATACAGGTAGCGCGGGAAGCGGCCAGCAACGAGGCGGGGCCACGCACTTTTATAGTGGCTTCAGACCACGCTGGCGTCCATTGAGTTCATATTCCCCTCAAGACCCCAGCCGCGATGTGATCGCTTTGTAACAGATTCCCGACAACCTGTTGAAACTACAGTATTTTAGGAATATAGCGGACAGAAGCCCCGGTGTCAATCATGCCATCGTCGACAGAATGCGATGCGAGTTCCTTCTCCCCGGGCGTGAACTCGGCTTCGAACGTAGAAAATGATTCACCTCATTGAGGCTGGCAAAGTATCCAACGAAGCCTTCGAGTCCTCTTTTCGGTGACACCCTGGTCTGAGAAAAGTCGCGTGGCTCAAACAATCCCTGATCTCCAATGATCGCCGTTCCCATTGGCCGGTACTCATGTGTGCCAGAACAAAAAAGAAGTGGCTTTTGATGCCATAAAGCGAAGCCCATCTCTTGATAGTATATGGATCAGCAATGAACAGACGAGACCTTTTGACCACCGGTGCGGCCGCAGCCGCAAGCTTGGTACTGAATGCCCAGACTGCCCCAAAGCCGCGACCCGGCAGATTGAAGCAAGGCGTTTGCGGAGGCGTTCTTGGTCGTGGCTTCGATCTGGAGCAGCGCTGCAAAATTGCCGCTGAACTCGGAGCCCTCGGTCACGACCTCGTAGGCCAGAAGGATTTTCCGATCCTCAAAAAATATGGCATCACTCCAACCATGCTTCCGGGTATTGGTACATTGATGCACAACTCTACAGACCTCTCCCGTCATGACGAACTCGACAGGATGGCTACTGAAGTAATCAAGTCTGCCGCAGAACTGAAGGCCCCAAACGCAATCCTTCTCAGTGGCAACAAGTGGGGGCAAAGTGTCGAGAAGTGCCTCGACAATAACGAGAAATTTGTCAGGCGCATCATCAAGCGTGCCGAGGACGCGGGCGTCACCCTCTGCATGGAACTCCTCAACAGCAAGGTCAACCATCCCGACTATGCTTGCGACCATACTGCCTACGGTGTCGAACTCTGCAAGCGCATCGGTTCACCCCGCTTCAAGCTGCTCTTCGACATCTATCACATGCAAATTATGGAAGGCGACATCATCCGCACGATCGAGCAGAACTTCCAGTACATCGGGCACTTCCACACTGCCGGCAATCCAGGCCGCTATGAGTTCGACCTCCAGACCCAGGAGATGAACTATGCTCCCATCTGCAAGAAGATCGCAGACCTCGGCTACCAGGGCTGGATCAGCCACGAGTACAGCCCCCGTCCTGGCAACCCCGATCCCGTCAAGACTCTCGACGCCATGCTCAAGATTTGCGAAGTCTGAGGTACTTATGAAGTTCTGGTTTGGTGTCTTGCTTACCGGCTTGCTTTTGGGGCAGGACGCAACGATCCGGACCACAACCCGCCTCGTCACCATCGACGTCGTTGCGCGCGACAAAGACGGCAAATTTGCCCAGGGTCTGAGCGCCGCAGATTTCGTTGTTACAGACAATGGCAAGAAGCAGGACATCCGCGTCTTTCGCCGTCCTGCCGATGCCCAGACACCGGATTCCATCTCGGCACGCATGCAGTTGCCCGAAGACCTCCCAGCCAATGTCTTCACCAACTTCAAGCAGACGCCCACCCAGCCTAAGGCTATAACAGTGATTCTCTTCGATGGCTTGAACACTCCGATCGAAGACCAGCGCTACGCCCGCCTGCAGATCGTCAAGTTTCTTGAACAACTCAAGCCCGACGACCGTGTTGGCCTGTATGTTCTTGGCCAACATCTCAAGATCCTGCATGACTTCTC
>JAPKYY010000159.1 GCA_026394095.1 Acidobacteriota bacterium
GCGAACAAGGCTTCCGGCCTGGCATGGCTCATCATCCGAAGTTTAGTGAAGATCCGCATTTCAAGAACAACATTCTGTTCTATGAATACTTCAATGGGGATTCTGGCCTTGGCCTCGGGGCCTCGCACCAAACCGGCTGGACCGCACTAGTCGCCAAGCTCATGCAGACAATCGACTGCTAGATTGCGAACCGCAAGCTCTATGGTCCGGAAACAGGCTTCCAGCTGTTTGGCACTCTGACAGTAAGGATCTTCAATCTCCTTCTTTGCCCCTGGAATCAGCGAAGAAAGGTAGGCTGTTTTGGATCGAACCTCAGGGCTGTCCCTCAAAATAAGATCTTCATTGAGTTCATCCATGATGAAGATCCGGTCGTATTGGCCAAGCAGCTCGCTTGAAGTTCTGGTGGCGCGATGCCCCTCAAGGGAATACCCGAGTTGCTTGGCCATCGCACGCGCATGTGGCTCGGCCCGCTCATCGGGCTGGGCGCGCACACCCGCCGAAGCAAACCTCGTATTCTTCAACTCTGGATGTTGTGAAACTTCGCGACGAAAACAGGCTTCAGCGAAAGCGCTACGCATGATATTGCCATAGCAAACGAACAAGATGGATTGAGGCATTAGGCTCGTAACCGCGCCAGGATCTCAGATGCTGTCGCTCGCAGCCACGTCTCGTTGACAGCCATTACAAACTGGTCTTCTTTGGGCGAATTCAAAACAACCCCAGCAGCCTGAGCCTTCTTATGAAATGATTCGGCATCTCTTACTTTCAGGAGAAAAAGATTCGTACCATTCGGGATTCGCTTTACCTCAAAACGGCTATCAGCCTTCAGCCCCTCAATTACAGCCTCGGCCGTTTGCACCGCCTTTGCATATCGCGCTGAGAAACCTTGCACTCCATTCATCGCAATGCCGGCCAAGGGCCAGACCTCATGCTGCCCTCCTCCAAACATACGGCGAGCATGAAAAAGATCCGTCAACAATTTCTTTGGCCCGGCAAGAACGGCTCCACTGGCGGCTCCAAAATACTTGTACATCGAGACATAGACTGTGTCGAAAAGACTGGCATAAGAGCGAACCGGCAACCCACTGTAGGCAGCAGCCATATAGAGCCGGGCGCCATCGAGATGCAACCCAACACCCTCGCTGCGAGCCCATCCCGAGATCTTCTTCATCTGCTCAAAATCAAATGCCTCACCCGTTTTGCGGCGTACCGGCGACTCGATCATAATCGCTCCAACGGGAGTCTTAACCCGGCCAGTTGCCGAGCGATTGGCCATGTCTTTGACTTCATCGAGCGTGAAGGTCGCCCGCCCCGGAGCCAGTGGAATCAAATTCAGGCCGCTTAGCGTCTGGCAGCAATCACCACAATCGTTATAAAGATGAGACTCTGCTTGCACCAGCACACGCTTGCGATCTCCAGCGAGCATCCTCACAGCCATGTGATTGGCGAGCGTACCGGTTGGAAACCAAACCGCCATTTCTTTACCCAACTCAGCAGCCATGTGAGTTTCCAGCTTTTCAACCACACCACCAAGACCATAATTGTCAGCGGCAATCCCACCAGACAATTTCTGAAGCAACTCGGCGTAGTCAACAGGCGACAGCGGAACACCATCACCGATCGCGACAACAGGTAAGACCGGCGCAGTTGCAGGCGCTGCTAGCGCAACTGTAGGCGTTGCCAAAAATCCTCTACGTCTCATCACCATAGGATGACTTAAAAGCCAGGTGGCCGCTTGAGATGCCAGTCCGTCGCATCCTGATAAGCCTTGGCAACGCGAGAGAGTTTGCCCTCTTCAAAAAGATGTCCGGTAAAGAGAAGCCCCAGCCCTTCGTTCTTCGGGAAGCCGCAAGGCACAACAATCTGAGGCTGGCCCGTAAGATTCGTAATCGTCAGCGAGGGCGAACCGGTAGGCGACACCAGTGCATCGAAACCTCCCAGATACTTCTGAAACTCCCGCATCAGCAGAGTGCGTGCCCGGGCCGCACGGATATATTCAACCGCAGGTGTAAGCCGGCTTGAACGAAACGAATTCGGCCAATCGTTCGCCCTTTGGCCCGTCAGCTTTTCTACTCCGCCATTACGAGTCAAGTCGTCAAAAGCAGCGCCAGCTTCAGCATTCAACATCAGCACCAGATCCCCTGCCGGGAACTCAGGTAACTTCGTATCCACCAGTTGCATCCCGGTCCTGGCCAGAGCCGCCAGTGCATCCTCGTAATGTTTCTTGCGCCCTTCATCATTGATCCGCGCGAAGTTGTCTCGCAGGACACCAATCTTCAACTTTTGAACTGGCGCAGTGGCTTCCCAATGCACCGGGGCCGGATAGCGAGCCGACATATCCTTACCGTCCGGGCCATCGATTACGCGCAGCACAAGCATGCAATCTTCCACCGTGCGGCAAATCGGCCCAATCTTGTCCATCGTCCAAGAAAGCGCCATCGCCCCTGTCCGCGGCACACGTCCAAAGGTAGGCCGCAAACCAGTCACTCCACAACGAGTCGACGGCGTGACAATCGAACCCAATGTCTCCGTGCCCAGCGAGAAGGCAACCAACCCGGCAGCCGTAGCCGAAGCCGATCCAGCCGAAGATCCCGAAGAGGTCTGCTCGATATTCCAGGGAGTCTTGGTGTTGCCTCCAAACCAGACGCCTCCCATCGCCAGCGACCCCATCGAGAGCTTCGCACAAAGCACAGCTCCAGCCGCCGTCAGTCGTTCAATCACCGTGGCGGTGTAATCAAAGCTCTGATCCTTGTATGGCTCAGCACCCCAGGTCGTCTTATAGCCCTTAACCGCAAATAGATCCTTCGCTCCATACGGCAGCCCATGTAGAGGCCCATGATACTTGCCTCGTTTGAGATCGAGGTCAGCCTGCCTGGCCTGCTCAAGCGCAAGCTCTTCGGTCAATGTAATAGTGCACAAGAGGGTCGGCGAATGCTTCTTCAGCCGCGCGAGGTACATCTGGGTGAGATCCATCGAGCTGATCCGTTTGCTACGAATCAAAACACCAAGATGAGTCACCGGCCAAAAGGCAAGATCCTCGATATTTTTCCAAGTGGGCAGATTCTTTAGCTTCGTAGGCTTAAACTTCGCCTTCCCCGAAGGCAAAGTCATCCCTGAGATCATCGGCGAAAAACTGATCGCCGGCTCGGTCTCGCAAGGAATTTCGATCTTCCGCAAACTCGCATAATTGGCCAGGGCACGAGTGATGCTTGGCAGCATCATATCGAGCTGCTCATCCTTGAACTCAAGCCCCAGCAGCGAGAGATTCTGTTTCACCAACTCGCGGGTTGGTTGCGTCTCGGCCGCCATCAATGTGGCAAGCGCTGGAATGAATTGGGCAATAGTTCTGCGTGTCATCGGGGGAAGAGAGGCGAATAGGCTTCGAGGTATTTGAGTCCGGCACCGGTGTTGTAGATGACAATTTTTTCGCTCGACTTGAGAAAGCCTGAGCCGATCAATCGTCGAACCGCAGCCACACAGGCCGCTCCTTCAGGAGCAACAAACATACCTTCCAGCTTCGCCAGCTCCACTCCTGCGGCCAGGGCTTCCTCATCCGAGATTGCAATCGCCGTGCCACCAGACTCCCGAACCGCCCTCAAAATCAAAAAGTCTCCCAACGGCTTGGGCACACGAAGGCCACTCGAAACTGTTTGTGCATTTTCAAAGAACACACTTCGCTCGGCGCCCGACTCGAAAGCCTTAACCATCGGCTGGCAGCCTTCGGCTTGCACGACGATCATCTTCGGCCTGCGTCCGGGCAAAATCCAGCCCAGCGCTTCCATCTCCTCAAAGGCCTTCCACATCCCGATCAAGCCAACGCCTCCGCCGGTCGGATACAAAATCACATCCGGCAATCGCCACTGCAACTGTTCGGCAAGCTCATAGCCCATCGTCTTCTTGCCTTCAATGCGATAGGGCTCTTTGAGGGTCGAAACCTCAAACCAGCCCTCTTCAGCCTTCCGCTCGGCAACGATCTTGGCGCAATCGCTAATCAATCCGTCCACCAGCGTCACGTGAGCGCCAAACGCCTTGCACTCGATGTAATTCGAGTGCGGGACATCCTGAGGCATGAAGATATGACATTCAATACCAGCCGCCGCAGCATAAGCAGCAGACGCACTGGCCGCATTCCCGGCGGATGGAATCGCAATCTTCTGGATACCCAACTCTTTACACATCGAGATCGCACAAGACAACCCGCGAGCCTTAAAGCTAGCCGTCGGGTTCAGCCCTTCATCCTTCACCCAAAGATCACTCGCGCCAACTGCTGCTCCAAGACGATTCGTACGCACCAGCGCTGTCATCCCTTCGCCCAGCGTCACAATGCTCGACGGCTTCGCAACCGGCAACACAGGCGCGTAGCGCCACATATTGGAAGGACCTGAAGAGATCCATTCTCGGTTCCACCCGTCGCGGGCTTTCTCCAGGTCATAACGGACCAGAAGAGGCCAGCCGTCGGGAGACAGATTCATTACTTCACCGGCAGGAAAGGTTTTGCCTGTGCCGGAACATTCGAGGTGAGAGACGGTGGTCATTGTAGAGGGTAAAGAGCTATAGTAACGAAATCATGAATCGGTCTCTATTTGCTCTTGCATTTGCCGCTGCATTTGCCTTCGCTCAACAGAAGCAGGACGAAGCCTATACCGCCAAAATCCGCGAGTTCACCACCGACAAAATGTTCCTAACCGAACTGGTCGATCATCTCCCTGAGGGCGGTAAAATCCCAAGCCCGGAGAAGGTCCTCGGCTACATCGCCGGTACGCCATTCAAGCTGACGCATGCCGCAAATGTGCACAAGTACTTTCGTGCCCTGGGTGGTGCTTCCCCAAGAGTAAAGGTATTCTCGATCGGCAACTCCGAAGAAGGCCGCGAAATGATCGTCGCCTGCATCTCCGACGAAGCCAACCTGGCAAAGCTTGAGCGCAACAAGGAACTCATGTCGAAGCTGGCCGACCCGCGCAAAATGGACAACGCCGCAGCACAGGCCGCCATGAAGGAAGTCGTTCCCATGTACTGGCTCACCGGCTCCCTACACTCGACAGAAACGGGCAGCCCTGAAATGCTCATGGAACTCGCCTACCGCCTCGCTGTCGAAGACACCCCCTTCATCGAGACCATCCGCAAGAACATGATCGTCATGATCACCCCGGTCTCTGACGTCGATGGCCGCGAGCGTATGGTCGATCTCTACAACTGGAAGCGTGCCCACGAAAAGCAGGCCGCCCCCAGCCTTATCTACTGGGGCAAGTACGTCGCCCACGACAACAACCGCGACGGCATGAGCCTCTCCCTCGCCCTCACCCGCAACGTCTGGAAGACCTTCTTCGACTTCCATCCCCTCGTGCTTCATGACCTTCACGAGAGCGTTCCCTTCCTTTACGTCTCCACTGGCATGGGCCCATACAACGCCTGGTACGACCCGATCCTGATCAGCGAATGGCAAAAGCTCGCCTATCACGAAGTAGAGGAGATGACAAAGCGAGGCGTGCCCGGCGTCTGGACCCACGGATTCTACGACGGCTGGGCGGCCAACTACATGTTCCTCGCGGCCAACGGCCACAACGCCATCGGCCGCTTATATGAAACCTTTGGCAACGGTGGTGCCGACACCAGAATGCGCACAGTCCCCAATACCTCCACAACCCGCACCTGGTTCCGCCCCAATCCTCCTCTTCCGCAAGTGAACTGGAGCATCCGCAACAACGTCAACATGCAACAAAGCGGCGTGCTCTTCGCCCTCAACTTCACTGCCCGCAACAAGATGGAGTTTCTCAACAACTTCTACCAGAAGGGCCAGCGCAGTATCGCCAAGGCAAGCACAGAAGGCCCTGCTGCCTACGTTGTACCCGGTGACACTCCTCGCCCTGGCCTCGCCGCAGACCTCATGAAGATCATGGACCTGCAAGGCGTAGAAGTACACCGTCTCGACGCTACCGCCGAGATCACTACCAAGACAGGCAAGCGCAGTTTCCCGGCAGGCAGTTACGTCGTGCGTATGGATCAGCCCTACTCACGCATGGCCGACATGCTACTCGACTTGCAGTACTACAACGTTAACGACACCAACCCCTATGACGACACCGGCTGGAGCCTCGGCTATCTTCGCAATGTAGAGACGGTTCGTGTCACCGACGGCGCGATTCTCAAAGCCCCAATGACTATGGTGAAGGGGGTTCCCCAACTTACGACAACCTTCAACGGCACAAGTTCAGCCAAGGCCTGGGTCATTCCTCACACGGCCGACAACAATCTCGCCAGCTTCCGCTTTGCGCTTAAAGATGTAAAGATGTGGTCTGCAGAGGCGGCCTTTGAAGCAGCAGGCACCAAGTTCGGCCCCGGAGCAGTCATCATCCCGGCAGAGAATGTAGCTCAGGCGAAAGTAGTGGAAGCAGCCAAAGGCCTCGGCCTCAAAATCACCTCTGTAGATACGCTTCCAACCGTCGCCAAACACGAACTCGCCGCTCCAAGGATCGCACTCGTCCATACCTGGACCAGCACGCAGAACGAAGGTTGGGTTCGTTTGGCTCTTGAAGCAGCCAAAGTTCCCTACGACTACATCAGCGACCAGAAGGTGGCGCAAATCAGCGACCTCCGCTCGAAGTACGATGTGATTCTCTGGGGCCCGATCAGCGGAACCAGCCAACGCATCGTCAACGGCATCCCCAAGCGTGAAGGCGAACCAGCCATCCCCTGGAAGTCCTCTGAACTCACCCCCAGCTTCGCCACTGGGCCAGACCAGACCGACGACATCCGCGGGGGTATGGGCCTCGAAGGCGTTCTCAATCTGCGCCGCTTCGTAGAAGCCGGAGGCCTCTTCATGACAATCGGCTCAAACGCCTCGATCCCTATCGATTACGGCATGATTGACGGAGTCAACATCGTCCCTACCCGTGAACTCCAGGTGCGCGGCAGCGTCGTCATGAGCCAGGTCACCGACAAACTAAGCCCCATCGTTTACGGCTATGACGAAAAGGTCCCGGTATATTTCAATGTTGCTCCTGTCTTCCAGGTCAGCACCACCGGCGGAATGGCCGGGGGGAGCCGAGGCCAGGCAGCAGGCCCAGCCAGTCGTCCCACCGGTCGCGGAGGCATCAACGACCCAGACGTCGTCCAGGCTCGGCCCTACCAGGAACCACCTCGCCAGCCAGTAGTTCGCCCCGGCGAAGAGCCCCCGATCAGCGCCGAAATCGCCGAGGCCATGCGAGCCTACATCCCACCCTCGGATATGACTCCACGCGTCGTAATGAAGTTCTCTCCAGCCAACGAACTCCTGATCAGTGGCATGCTCGCCGGTGGCCAGGAACTCGCCGGCCGGCCCGTGGTCGTGGACGTCCCTGTTGGCAAGGGCCACGTGGTTCTCTTCGCCAACAACCCCCTGTGGCGGCAGCAAACTCAGGGCAGTTGGTTCCTGGTATTCAACGCCGCCATGAACTACGCAAATCTCAATGCGGGCCGGGTCAAAACCCCGCCGACCACTGGATCTGGCGCAGAAGATGAGGATCAGTAAAGTCTGAGTCCACGAATCGCAGGGTCTGCACGTCTATGCTGATGAGCTGTGATTTTGAAGAGCCTTATATTCGCCCTTTGTTTGCCACTATGGAGCGCCAAGTTTGCGGTGCTTGAGAGTGGTTCCCATCTGCAATTTGATCGATGGGAAAGGCAGGGCACAGAAATCCTGCTCCACAGCAATGGCGGGACACTCACCCTTCGGGCCTCCGATGTCATTGAATTCATTGAAGAAGCAGACCCGGCCGCGCCTGTTCCTTCGATTCCGGCTCCAGCGCCGATTTCAAAGCCGCAGCCGGTTAAGGCCGAGCCCCGGCAGCTAATTGCCGAAATGGCCGCCCAATATGGCTTGCCCGAGAAATTCGTCTCAAGCGTCGCCAGAACCGAAAGTGCCTATCAAACGAACGCAGTCAGCCAGAAGGGCGCGATCGGCGTTATGCAATTGATGCCCGGCACGGCGAAGGATCTTGGAGTCGACCCTCACGATGTACGCCAGAACATCGAAGGCGGCACAAAGCTTCTGCGTGACCTACTGGTGCAATACCAGAACGACCCAGACCAGGTCAGAAAAGCCTTGGCCGCCTACAATGCCGGTCCAGGTGCCGTCGCTAAATACGGTGGCATCCCACCCTACCGGGAAACCCAGCAATACGTGGAAAAAGTTCTGAAGAATTATCAGGGTGCAAAGTAAATGTCGACCGAACGGGTAGCGCTAAAAAATACCGAGCAGGAAGAGATCGATGCCAAGCGCCTGGCCATGCGCTATCGCGCCGAATTTGTAGACCTGCGAAACGCCGAAATCGATCACGATCTTTTCCGAACGATTCAGGTCGACCTGATGTTCCGCTATAACTTCGTCCCGCTGCACTCGGATGGCAGCGTCCTCGAGATCGCAATTGCCGATCCGCGCAACCTTCAGTTGGTCGACGAACTCAGCTCCCTGCTTGGCAAGAAGCTGAAAATCAAAGTGGCGACACTGAGCCAGATCTCAGACCGGCTCAAGAAAACAGAACAAAGCCAGCGCGTACTTGAAGAAGTCACTGAAGGGTTCACCCTTGA
Organism: Acidobacteriota bacterium; assembly: GCA_026394095.1. Taxonomy (GTDB): domain Bacteria; phylum Acidobacteriota; class Terriglobia; order Bryobacterales; family Bryobacteraceae; genus Bryobacter. The sequence goes on from JAPKYY010000159.1 coordinate 8,566, forward strand.
TGTCGTAGGCGACGAAGAGAACCCCGAAGAAACCCTCTCGATCGACAAGCTGAGCGCTGATAGCGACACAGCCCCTGTCATCCGCCTGGTGGACACTACCATCTTCAACGCCCTTGAGCGTCGAGCCAGCGACATCCACATCGAAACGCGCGACCAGGAGGTCGCCATCAAATACCGCATCGACGGTGTCCTCCATTACGCCATGCCTCCGATTGCGAAAGACTGGCACTCGGCCATCATCTCCCGCATCAAGGTTATGAGCGAACTTGATATCGCGGAGCGCCGCGTCCCACAGGACGGCCGCTTCCGCGTGCGCTACAAAGGCCGCCTCATTGACTTCCGTGTCTCAATCATGCCAACC
>JAPKYY010001004.1 GCA_026394095.1 Acidobacteriota bacterium
AGTTCTTCACTAATCTTCTTGTTTGCGGGCAAGGGCGAGGCAAAGCTCACCCCGGCGGAATTGCTCTCAACCGAGACAATCCACTCTCCATCTCCCAAGGGCTCAACTACACGAAAGCCTCTGGCCAGCAGGCTCTCCCGGTCCACTGCTTTGACGACTCGATGAACCCGGTCAGCCCAGAGCCCGGCCGCAACAAATAACAACAATGCAATGCGGTACAACATGCCTTCGACGCTAACATAGGATCTGCATGGAAAAGCGCCTTACGGCTCACGCCAAAGCCGCTGGTTGAGCGTCCAAACTCGCACCAGGGGTCCTGGCGCAAGCGCTCGCCACGCTGCCGCGTGTCGAAAATCCGAACGTCCTGTTAGGGTTTGAAACCTCCGACGATGCCGGGGTTTACAAGCTCTCGGAGGACTGCGCCCTCGTGCAGACTTTAGACTTCTTCACCCCGATCGTCGACGATCCCTTCGAATTCGGTGCCATCGCTGCCGCAAACTCACTTAGCGACGTTTATGCCATGGGCGGCAAGCCCATCACCGCGCTCTCTATCCTTTGCTATCCAGCCAAGGACGACATTGAAGTTCTGACTGCGATTCTGGCTGGTGGCTCTTCCAAAATGCAGGAAGCCAACTGCGCCCTGCTGGGAGGCCACTCCGTCGCTGACGATACTGTCAAATTCGGATATTCCGTAACTGGCCTGGTTCATCCCACGCGTTTCCGTGCCAATGCCCACGCGAGACCCGGCGACGTGCTTGTGCTCACCAAGCCACTTGGCACCGGTGTCATCTCAACCTCGCTCAAACGGGGCTTGGCCCACCCGGATCACGTCGCAGCAGCAACCCGCTCCATGCTTACCCTCAACCGGGCCGCCGCCGAAGCAATGGACCCCTTCGATGTGCACGGCGTCACTGATATTACTGGCTTCGGCTTCCTTGGCCACGCAAGAGAACTGGCACTTGCCTCGAACGTCACCCTTGTTATCGATTCAAACTCAATTCCGTCTCTGCCCGGTGCCCTCGAGGCAATTGCAGCAGGGGCAATCCCGGGCGGGCTTAACAACAATCGAAATTTCGCATCTGTCGATGTCCATGCGGAGTCGTCTGTCGACCCCAACCGGCTCACTCTCCTCTACGACCCGCAAACCAGTGGCGGCCTGCTGATCTCTCTGCCGCCAGCCGACGCAACGCGCCTAGTAGAATCGTTAGCTGCCACCATCGTTGGCCATGTAAGTGAAAGAAAGGACAAAGCCCTCTGGGTACTTTGAATTACAACCCCATCATTGTTGCGCTCGACGTCGAGTCTGGCGCACAAGCCCTCCAACTGATCGATCAGCTCGAAGACAGCGTTGATTTCTACAAGATTGGGCTGGAGCTTTTTTCTGCTGAAGGGAACTCCATAGTCAAGGACGTCCTGGCGAGAAACAAAAAGGTCTTCCTTGACCTCAAATTTCACGACATCCCTGAAACGGTCAAACGAGCCGTAAGCCGTGCGGCAGACCTTGGGGTCCATCTCCTGACGGTTCATGCCTACCCGC
>JAPKYY010000522.1 GCA_026394095.1 Acidobacteriota bacterium
CGCTGGCCTGCAAGCGATCGCGACGGCACGCCGACTGGGCGCGGTTGTGAGTGCATATGATGTTCGTCCAGCGGCTAAAGAACAGGTAGAGAGCCTTGGCGCAAAGTTCATCGTTCTCGACGTGGACAACGCTGGGGCCGAAGACAAGGGCGGTTATGCCAAGGCCATGGACGAGGCCTTCTACAAACGGCAACGGGAGTTGCTGACAGACGTAATCCGGGAGCAGGACCTCGTCATCACGACGGCTGCCGTGCCGGGCCGCAAGGCTCCCATTCTCATGACCACTGAGATGGTGGCTGCAATGTCACCGGGCTCCGTTGTTGTCGACCTTGCCGCAGAGCGTGGTGGCAATTGCGAAGTAACAATTCCAGGCGAGACGATTGACTTCCAGGGAGTCACAGTCATGGGCCCGATGAATGTGGCATCGCTTCTGCCCTATCACGCCAGCCAGACTTTTGCCTACAATGTGTCGGCCTTTCTCAAGAACCTGATGAACAAGGGCGACTTTCACCTCAACCGTGAAGACGAGATCATTCGCGAAACGCTGGTTTGCGAAGGCGGGCGGGTCGTACATCCCAAGTTGATTGAAGCGGCAGAAAGAATTGGAGTGACATCATGAAGGGCTTTGAAGCTGGCTTATTTGTATTTATGCTTGCGGCCTTCCTGGGCTTCGAGCTGATCAAGCGCGTATCGCCACTGCTGCACACGCCGCTGATGTCGCTAACCAATGCGATCTCGGCAATCGCTGTTGTGGGTGCAATTTTGATCGCCGGAGAAAAGGACGCCTCCATGCTGAGCCGCATCCTTGGCTTCACGGCGGTTACGGCATCAGTCATCAATCTGGTAAGCGGTTATCTGATCACTGACCGGATGCTGAAGATGTTCAAACGGCGGGAAGGAGTTGCAAAATGAACCAGACCATTCTTGAGATGATCTACATCGCTGCAGCCGCAGGCTTCATTCTTGCCCTGAAGTGGATGAGTTCTCCGGCAACGGCGCGGCGAGGAGTACTGGCCGGCGAGATCGGAATGTTGCTCGCTGTTGTCGGCACACTCCTTCGGTTCGAAGTTGTCGACTACACCTGGATCTTCGCGGCATTCCTTTTGGGCTCAGCGATCGGCGTGCCGCTGGCCTACAAGATGCCGATGACGGCTGTCCCACAGCGAACCGCGATATCCCATGCTTTTGGAGCACTCGCTGCGGCGCTGATCGGAGTCGCTGAATACTACCGGGCCACGCCAGACCGCTTCGTCATGACAGCGCTGGCAGCCGAAGTTCTGCTTGGCTTTCTTACCTTCACGGCCAGTCTGATGGCCTTTGGCAAGCTGCAGGAGATTCTTCCAACCAGACCCATCACTTATAAGGGGCAGAATGTCGTCAACCTCAGCATTCTGGGATTCGCTTTTGTACTTGGCATGGCGCTGGTGGCAGATCCATCACGTACCTGGCTCTTCCCGATTTTCTCGGTGCTTGCGCTCACCTTTGGCGTGATGCTGATCGTGCCGATCGGTGGTGCCGATATGCCGACAGTGATTGCATTGCTGAACTCCTATGCCGGACTCTCGGCCAGCGCCATGGGGTTCGCTCTCGACAACAAACTACTGATCGTCGCGGGCGCGCTCGACGGCTCCTCGGGACTGATTCTTTCCATCATTATGTGTAAGGCGATGAATCGCTCGTTCAGCAATGTGCTCTTCGGCGCTTTTGGCCAGGTGCAGACGAGTTCCAGTGCAGCTGGAGAAGTAAAGCCGGTTCGTTCTGCATCGCACGAAGAGGCTGCCGAGATCCTGGGTAGCGCACAGACGGTAGTGATCATTCCGGGCTATGGGATGGCGGTCGCGCAGGCACAACACAAAGTGCGCGAGCTATTTGACAGCCTCACAAAGCGAGGCGTGGATGTACGCTTTGCGATTCATCCTGTAGCAGGCCGCATGCCGGGCCACATGAATGT
>JAPKYY010000010.1 GCA_026394095.1 Acidobacteriota bacterium
GGCCAGAACCATGGCAAGACTCTTCGAATGTTCACCAAAATCTTTTGGCTTGTATCGTGCGCGGGATTCATCCTCTTCGTAACTCTTTTCTTGATGGTTCTTGCGGATTTCTTCAAAACTGGCCCGGAGGGTCCAGTTGGAGCACTCGTGCTGCTCATTCCGCCCATCTTCCTGCTCATCATGGCTGTGATCGTCTGGCTATCCGGCAGCGAGACAGTGGCAAAAGTCTGCCTCGGGATAATTGTTCTCTTCCTCTCGCCAATACTTACGGGCCCGATCAGAGCAAAATTCAGAGACAATGCGGCGAATAGCTTGCGGCAGGGTGACAACTCCTTCAGCGGCCCCCAACGGGAACTTGCACACGCAATCCTGGCCGGAGGCCTCACCAAAGTGCGTAAGCAAATTCCTATGGCGGGCGATATCAGCAAACCCTACGGTGAGGGAGAAACACTGCTCCGCTTCGCGGTAATGAATGTCGACACCGGCAGCACCATCGAAATCGTACAAGCACTGATCGACGCTGGAGCAGACCCCAATGTTCTGGCCTTCGAGAGCAGTTCGCCGCTCGACATGGCGATCTACCATGGCCCTCCGCTGGTGAAACTACTCCTCAAAGCAGGAGCAGACCCGAAGAGACTCGATGGGGTTGGGCGTCCTATCTGGTGGAACACGATCACAAACCTCAACGATCTTTCGCTGCTTCGTGTATTCCTCAGCCATGGAGTCGATCTCACCATCCGCAACGCCGACGGCGGTGTTGTAGGCTTTGCGGCCTATCACAAGAACTGGCCTGCACTCTGGCTCTTGATGGAGAGCGGCGCCCCATGGAAAGGCGAGAAACAATTCGACGAAGAGGTGAAAGCGATGCTGCAAAGAGACTACGAATATCGCAAGGCAGCAAAAAACGAAATCCCCGAAGAAATGACTCGAGCGCTAAAGAAGATGGAAGAAAACTAGCTGCGGCTCTTGGCCATCATCAACTCATCGATATTGATCAGATGAGTTGGATAGTTGCCCGTGTAGCAGGCATAACAATATTCCTGCTTGTCGTCCTCAACCGCCTGGCTCAAAGCCGACAGCGGAAGATAACCAACAGAGTCAGCCTCGGTGAAGCGGCGAATCCCCTCAAGGTTATTGTTCGAAGCAATCAACTCGCCCTTGGTAGGCGTATCCACACCGTAGAAGCAGGGCGAGATCGTCGGAGGACAAGAGATCCTCAAATGCACTTCCTTAGCCCCTGCGCTGCGCACCATTCGCACGATCTTGCGTGACGTAGTCCCACGCACCAGCGAATCGTCCACAAGCACCACGCGCTTGCCTTCGAGCAAATGCCGTACCGGGTTCAGCTTCAGCTTCACACCAAAATCGCGAATTGTCTGCGAAGGCTCAATAAAGGTCCGGCCCACATAATGATTCCGGATCAGAGCCTGCCGGAAAGGCAGCTTCGCTTCTTCTGCATAGCCAAGCGCCGCGGCCACACCGGAGTCTGGCACCGGCACTACAATATCAGCGTCAGCCGGACAATGCTGCGCCAGCAGGCGACCCATTCGCTCGCGCGACTGCGCAATCGACTTCCCGAACACCAGCGAATCAGGCCGAGCAAAGTACACGTGCTCAAACACGCAATGTGCCTTATCCGCAACCGGAGCATAGCGCTCCCGCGTGATGCCTTCAGGCCCAACAATCACCATCTCACCGGGCTCAACATCAGAAATATAAACCGCGTTGATCAAATCAAAAGCGCAAGTTTCGCTGGCAAAGACATAAGCAATCCGACCACCGCTCAATTCCAACTGGCCCAAAGCCAGCGGACGGAATCCATGCTTGTCGCGAGCCACAATCAAACGGTTCTCAGCAAGAAACACCAGCGAAAACGCACCCTCAAGCTGCAACAGCGCATCGCGCAAGGCACCCGCCATCGTCTTCTCACGAGAGCGCGCCACAAGATGCAAAATTACTTCCGTATCGCTGGTCGCCTGAAAGATCGATCCATCCTGCTCCAGTTCATTCCGCAGGTTCATCGCATTGGTGATGTTACCGTTATGGGCCACCGCAATCGGCCCCTTGTTGCAACGCACCGAAAACGGCTGCGCATTCAACAGTGCCGTATCGCCCGAAGTCGAATACCTCGTATGCCCGATCGCCGCATCACCCTGCAAATGGGCAAGCACCGGCACGGTGAAAATGTCAGCAACATGTCCCATCGACTTGTGGCAAAGAATCTCGTCCTCGTGCAGAGAGGCAATTCCAGCGCTCTCCTGCCCGCGATGCTGCAGCGAGTGCAAGCCGAGATTAACGACCTTGGCCGCCTCAGGATGGCCGTAAATCGCGAAGACACCACATTCGTCGTGGAACTTGTCAAACATGCAACGATTCCTCCAGTGCTCGATCCCAGGTGTGATACAACTTATCGACCCCAACGTGAACAACTTGAGTTCCGTTAAGGGCAATCTTCAAAGTCCCGGCCGTCGTTTTGCCAAGAACTAAGGCGGGCACCTGATGGCGCGCGGCGATAGCTACAATTTCTTCTGGTTTCGATGTTGCAAGCAGCACCCGCGATGCACCTTCGTGGAACAACGCAAATTCCGCCCGCAAATCCGTCTTGATGTCGACCTCTGCGCCAACACCGGCAAATGTCCCTTCAGCCAGCGCAACAGCCAAACCAACATCGCCAAGATCATGCGCAGCCTCAGTCAGATTCGCCCGCACAATCTCACGAGTCGCCTCCTGCACGCGCTTCTCAAGCGGCATATCGAGCTTCGGAGGCAAGCCCCACAGCGCACCCAGCACCTGCTTGGCATATTGCGTCCCGCCAAAATGTGTCAGGTCGCTATCGCCCAACCCACCCAGCAAAACGAGGTCGAGGCCCGCCTTCGGGAAGGCCATCGGGATCGGCGCCACTGTAGGCAACAAACCAACAATGCCAACCACCGGCGTCGGGAAGATCGATTCACCCAGCGTCTCGTTATAGAGGCTGACGTTGCCGCCCGTAATCGGCGTCTCAAAGAACTTGCAAGCTTCAGCTAGTCCTTCAATGCCTTCGACGAGCTGCGCCATAATCTCAGGCCGCTCAGGATTTCCAAAGTTCAGGTTGTTGGTAGCAGAAACCGGCAACGCACCCACAACAGAAAGATTTCGGCAGCATTCGGCCACAATCAGCTTTGCGCCCTCACGCGGATCGAGATAGCAGTAACGGCCATTGCCGTCGAGCGACATTGCAATCGACGTACCTGTCTCTTTGATCCGTACAATCGCCGCATCGCCA
>JAPKYY010000229.1 GCA_026394095.1 Acidobacteriota bacterium
GCCTTCACTACCACCCGCGATGGCGACACCGACTCGCAGATTTACGTCCTTGATCTCTCGAGCGGTGGCGAAGCCCAGCGCTACACCAGCCTGCCCGGCGGCGCCTCAGAGCCGCGCTGGTCCCCAGACGGAAAGCGTTTGCTCTTTACTGCGATGGTGGCACCTGAAAGCGCTGCACGCAAATCCAACGCCCGCGTCTACGAATCCTTCCCCATCCGCTACTGGGATCACTGGATCGATCAAAAGCACGCCCACATCTTCGTTATGGAAGACGCCCCGGGTGCAACTCCGAAAGACATCCTCGCTGGCAGCAAATGGTCAACAACCCAAGGGATGGCCGCCCCGCTCGCTACCTCTGGTGAAGACCTCAGTGCCGTCTGGACGCCAGACTCGAAATCGATCGTCTTCCAGTCCGACATCAATCGCAACGAAGCCGCCTACGCCACAGTGAAGACCAAGATCTTCCTCGTCTCAGCCAGCGGCGGCGAGCCCCAACCGCTGAGCGCGGGAAACTATTCCTACGGCAGCCCCAAGTTCCGTCCTGACGGGAAAGCCCTGTATGTAACCGAGAGCCGCGAAGGCGTCAATAATGCCACCTACAGCATCAATCGTCTGGCCAGAATCCCCTGGCCCGAAGGCGGTGTACCGCAAACTCTGACCGAATCAATCGACCATTCCGTCGACGCCTTCGTCTTTACCCAAGACTCAAAGTCGATCTTTTTCGCCTCTGACGCAGCAGGGCTTGGCAAGCTCTTCCGAATCTCGGCCGACGGTGCCAATCTCAGCGAGCAGCCTCAGCGCACCGGCAGCTATTCCAACATCGCCATCGGAGGCAATACGCTATTTGTCAATTTCGATAGCGCCACCCACCCGGCTGAAATCCACTCTCTCGACACAGCCAAGGCCAATACCAAAACCCTCACTCATTTCACCGATGCCGCAATCGCCGATCTCGATCTCTCAGCCCCCAAACACTTCTACTTCACTTCCAAGAAGGGCCGTATGATCCACAACCTGCTGATTACTCCTCCCAACTTTGACGAGAACAAAAAATACCCTCTTCTCGTGCTGATTCACGGAGGCCCGCATGGAATGTGGAAAGATCAGTTCTTTCTCCGCTGGAATTACCACCTCATCGCTTCTCCCGGCTACGTGCTGCTGCTGACGAACTACACCGGCTCCACCGGCTTCGGCGAAAAGTTTGCCCAGAACATCATGGGAGACCCATTAGCCACTCCGGGTGACGAACTCAACGAAGCTGCCGACGAAGCATTGCGCCTTTTCAAATACATCGACCCCGCGCGGCAAGCGGCCGGTGGTGCCAGCTACGGTGGCCACCTCGCCAACTGGCTGCAGGCCACAACCACCCGATACAAGTGCCTGGTCTCACATGCAGGTCTGATCAACCTCGAATCGCAATGGGGCACCAGCGACGTCATCTATTCGCGCGAGCTCAACAATGGTGGTCCGGTATGGATGCAGGGGGAAACCTGGCGCAAGCAAAACCCCATCCGGTACGCGGCCAACTTCAAGACACCAACCCTTGTCACAGTAGGAGAACGCGATTTCCGTGTCCCCATGAACAACTCGCTCGAATACTGGTCTGTCCTCCAGCGTCAGCGCATACCCTCAAAGTTGATCGTTTTCCCCGACGCCAATCACTGGATCCTTAAGGCCGAAGACTCACGCTTTTTTTATCAGGAACTTCTTGGCTGGCTGGGTCGCTGGCTCAATTAAATTGACTTAAGTTTCATAGATTACCGTGCGGTGTCGATTAGAGCATCGATGACTATTGGAAACAAACTGATCCTCTCGGCCCTGGGCGCGGTGTTAATCACTACGCTGACGGGTTTGATACTGCAACGCTCCGTCATACGCAAGCAGGGCATTGAGCTGAACTTTGCCCAGATGCGCGCTGCTGTTGTCGAAGCCGAGAACGTTCGTGAATCCATGTCTCAATTGCGCGAAGCAAAAGCCTTTGATCAGGGGCATATTGACGCTGAGCTGAAATCTGCTTCTGACTTTCGCAAGACTGCGGCCTACAACACCGTTCCTGTAGTTGCCGCCTGGCGTGCCATTCAACGTGTCGCCGACCAGGAGAATTTCGAGTTTCGCGTTCCGAAAGTACAACCCCGGAATCCCAAAAACCAGCCCACTGACAAGGAACGTGAAATTCTGAATTTTCTTGAGTCCAGCAATGCAGCTGAATTCACCGAGGTTTCTGAGCAGAGTAACGAACTGATCTATGCCCGGCCGATTCGGCTGACTCGGGATTGCCTGATTTGCCACGGCAACCCAGCCTCCAGTTTGGCTGGCAATGGCCGCGACCCTCTGGGCTTCCCGATGGAAAATTGGAATGCCGGTGAGGTACATGGCGCATTTATTCTCAAAGCCAAACTGGATCGCGTTGACAAGGTGGTGCAAGCCGGAATGCTCCAAACCATGATGTGGACTATCCCGCTCGCCATCGCCATTGGCCTCGCCTTCCTTTGGTTCTGCCGTCGCGAAGTCATTTCTCCACTTAAAGCTCTCATCTACAACATCCAGGGGGCAAGCCAGTCGACAACCCTCGCGTCTCAGGAAATCTCCGCAGCTGGTTGCAACCTTGCTTCTGGCGCAAGCGAGCAGGCTGCCTCTACACAGCAAACTACAGCCTCCCTCCAGGATCTCGCCGCAGTTGCCCTGCAGAGCTCCACTAGCGCTGGCCGCGCCAGGCATCTGGCTAGTGAGGCTCAGGCTGCCGCCAACAATGGAGTTGCGGACATGGATCGTGCCCTGGCTGAACTCGAAGCCATCGAGCGATCCAGCAGAAGTGTGGCCAATGTCATCAAACAGGTCGACGAAATTGCCTTTCAAACTAACCTGCTCTCACTCAACGCGAGCGTCGAAGCAGCCCGTGCGGGGGAAGCTGGTCTCGGTTTTGCCGTTGTCGCTGACGAAGTTCGCCGTCTTGCTCTCCGCGCGGCAGAGGCTGCAAAGAATACAACCGAGATGATCACCCGCTCCATCGAAGACAGCAGGCGAGGCGTAGAGTTGAGCCGCAAGGTTCGTGGAAGCCTCGATGAAATCCTCGCTTCCGGCACGAATGTAAATTTGGCCGTGGATGAAATTGCCCTTGCCGCCCATCGTCAGCAGGAAGGCATCTCCCAAATCAATTCCGCCATGCGGGAAATCGCAACGGTTACGCAATCCATGGCTGCACAAGCCGAGGAGAGTTCCGCTTCTTCTACGATGCTATCCAGTCAAGCTGAAACGCTCGATCAGGCTATCGAAGAACTCTCAGTGCTTGTTGGTTGAGTTTCTGAATTCAACCACTCTGTGAAAAGTCAGGTAGTTTGCATCGTGAGCCCGGTGCGCGCCACCTGTCTCATCGTCAAAGGCTGTACGTGAGGCAACAATCAAGTCTTTGCCTTCAAACTGCCAGTCCACATATTGAAACGCATGCTGCAAGGGGTCCGGGTGTTCGAGAACTGTCTGCTTCACCGTCCATGTCTTCAAGTCCGGTGACGACATCAGCACCAGCGTATTCCGCACAGAAGCTGGGTTCTCTGCCGACAACGGATACTTCTCGAGCGCCGGGTTTGACAGGGTCCAGTAAAGCTTCGTCTTCTTGTCCCAGCGAATCGTAAACTTCTTCGCTCCACCGGGAAACACTACGAACTCTGTTTTGCCCTCGCGCAAGATCGCCGCATACTCACGATTGGCCACTCGCAACATATTCACGAGCTTGCCATCAGGTGCCAGGATCAGATTCCCCTCCAGCCAGTGATCCCCAACCGGCGCGGTGGCCTTGGGGAATTTCAGTCTCGGGCTGAAAGTCCAACTCGAAGCCTGCATCAGATCGGCCTTTAAGGGTGCACTCACGCTCAATGCCTCAAAGAAGCCCCACTTCCCTTCCGGGTGCCACTCCATCCCTCGCCAGATTCTACCTTCGTGGATCGCAATCGGCACCGGTGCCGTGTGATAGCCGGTCTCTGTAGTCAGATACGAGGCTTGGCTCCAGTTCTTTCCGCAGTCGACAGACTTGCGGATTACTACCCGCCCATATTCATAAGTTGTCCCCATCAAATAGAGCACCTTGCGGTGCTCAAAGAGGTTCGACCAGAATTGGTCTTTCAACTCAGCAGTTCGGCTCCATGCCTTTCCGCGATCGTCAGAACGAAAAACCCGGGTGAGCGCAGAAACACTCTGCGTTGACCCGGGTCCGAAGAAATCATGTGTTGCCACATAGGCTCCATCGCGGCACTTCACGATCGAAGGTGACCCGATGTAGCGCCGGCTAGCCGCCGCCTCATGATCTACCACCACTCCAGGCGGCAAAACTCCGAGCAACAGCAAACCGGCGATGGAGATCATTGCAGGGTCGAAGCTCCCTGCACGCCCATCGTGTTGTCGGCTACGTTCTTGTTTGTATAGTTGTCGAGGTTGATCACGTAGGTGTCGGGGGAATCGAGCAGCACTGGCGAGTGCGTCGCGCAGATGATCCGGAACTTCCTCTGGTCTGCCAGCTCGAGCAACATCTTCAGAATCCGGCGCTGGTTGCTTACCGACAGGGCCATCTCGGGTTCATCGAGAATCAGTACGGTGCCTTCCGGCAGGCTCGGGAAATTCTCACGGAACATCGCCAGCATCACCTGCCCATGGCTTGCCATCTGCAAAAACTCGAGCATTTGCGGATTGTCTTCAAAGAGTTCCAGTTGCATGCGGGGGTTGTGTTGTTCGGCGTCGAACAAATACGGCTTGCCCAGTGTCAGCTTGCCGGTATCAAGCCGATAGATAAAGCCATCTACCTGCTCGCCCTTCATGGCGTAAAAAATCGAGTGCAGCAAGGTGCTCTTGCCACTGCCATTCTCGCCACTCAGCATAATCACCGGGTGCGAAAGGTCAATGATCATCGGCATGTGAAAGTTCAAATTCACAAAAACCGGGTGCGAAAGGATTTTTAGAAACATCGGGTCAGAAGTCACTGTTTTGTACTCTTTTCTCCAGAATACCGCTCATGCGGCACTTCGTCAGGCTCAAATCCCATTCGGCGTACTTCTTCGATCGCCGCAAAATACTCCCCAAGGTCCTCTGCACCACTCAAGAGTCGCTGCGCCATCTTCAAACGGGAATCGACATCCGGGTTCATCACCTTCGCCAGGCGCAGCCTTAAGCTGCCCTCTACCTCGCTCACCAGCAACAAACAGCCGTCAGTTAGTCCTAACTTCTTGCGCAGCTTGGCCGGGATCACAACCGTGCCGCGCTTCCCCATCTGAAGAAATTCTTCACTCATACCATCAGAATATCTGAAATTCAGAAGATCAAGCTGGCCCAACAAGGCCAATTCGCTCCAAAAGTGCATGTTGGGTGGCATCGCGACCCATAAAACTGCGGAAAAGGTCTCGCGGCTCCTCACTATTACCCTTGGCAAGGATCTTCTCGCGGTATTCGCGGCCAACCGCCCCGTTGAGAACACCTTCTTCCTTAAACCGTGAGAAGGCATCGGCATCGAGAACTTCTGCCCACTTGTAGCTGTAATATCCGGCCGCATAACCTACAGGACCAGAGAAGAGGTGAGTGAAGCCCAGGATCATTCCATACTTTTCTGGCAAGGTAATGGGGGTGAATCGCTGCAAGACTCCGTTGGCCAGTGCCACCAGATCCATTTCCACATTCGGTACAAATTCGGTATGCAGCACCAGATCCACGGTGGCAAAGCCCAGTTGCCGCATCTGTCCCGAAGCTGCCCGGTAAGTTCGTGCGCGCTTCATCTTCTGGAAGAGTTCTTCAGGAATGGCCTCGCCGGTCTCGTGATGGCGCGCGAAGAAATCGAGGGACTCCCGCTCCCAGCACCAGTTCTCCATAATCTGGCTCGGCAATTCGACAAAATCCCAGGGCACATTGGTCCCACTCAGGCTACGCAAAGGCACCTCGCTCAGGCAATGGTGCAAGAGATGGCCGAATTCGTGGAAGATCGTTTCGACTTCGCGGTGTGTTAGCAAGGCTGGTTGATCGGGCATTGGCGGAGTCATGTTGCCGCAAATCACGCCCAGGTGCGGGGCAAAACTGCCATCCGGCTGCGGCCCACCAGTGCGAAGCGCTTCCATCCACGCACCACCACGCTTGGACTCGCGCGGAAACCAGTCTGCGTAGAAGGCTCCCACCATACGGCCGTTTGAGTAAATTTCGTTGTATCGAACGTCGACTGAGAAATACGGGCGCAAAGCCTCTTCATCAAAGTCATAAAGGGCCTGCCGCTGCTTTTCGGCGTAATAGCCGACATCCCAGGGCTCGAGCTTTTGACCGCTAAAGGCCTCCAGCGCCTCATGTTCTTCTACAAAGCGGTCGCGAGTGGCTGTTTCGAGTTCATACACAAATTCCCTCGCAATCGCACCCCGCTGTGCCATCCGGTCGGCCAATACAAAGTCTGCAAAAGTGAAATATCCGAGCAGCAGCGCTTTCTCACGTCGCAAAGTCAAAACCTGGCGCATAAGATCACGGTTGTCGAAAGCGCCTTCCGTTGCGCGTTCGTTGTAGCCTTCCCAAAGCTGCCGCCGAATTGCGGCGTCATCGAGATAGGTCAAAACCGGTACAAAACTCGGGGCTTGCAAAGTAAACCTGTAGCCAGCTTTACCCTTGGCCTCAGCGCTCGCTTTCGCCGCCGCCTTTGCGTTCTCTGGCAACCCGGCCAAACGCGATTCATCTTCGACAATCAACTCAAACGCATTCGTCGCATCTAATACATTCTGCGAGAACTTCGTGCACAAACCCTGCAGTTCAACATCAATCGCAAGCAGCCGTGCTTTCAGTTCCGGATCGAGCTCCGCACCATGCCGCCGGAATGAGTCTACCTGCTTGGTGAGAAAGCGCTTCTCCAGTCGATTCAGGCCTTCCTCGCTCACACCTTGTATTGCAGTCCAAAGTTTGGCATTTAGGGGAATCGAAGAATAGAAGGCGCTGACTTCCGGGTCAATCGTCTGCACTGCTTCACGCAATTCGGGTGAGTTGGAGACACACTCCATGTGGCGCACCACAGCCATTGCATTCTCAAGGTTCACGGTGGATTCGTCCAGCGCCGTCAACGTGTTGGCGAAGGTGCGGGCCCCGGCAAACTCTTCAATCGCAGTGATATTGGCTTGGGACTCGGCGATCAGCTCCCTTACAGCCGGCACAATGTGCGCTACTTCAATCTGGTCAAAGGGAATCTCAAACGGTACTCGCAACAGTGGGTTCATGACTGCTTCAACATCTCCTCAATCTTCTCAACGGCAATTTCACAAGCGGCTTTAGGCGCGTCATAGTGAGTGACAATTCGCACCAGCGTCGGCCCAAACGGAATCATCAGCACACCACGCGCGGCCATCCGGTCTGAAAACTCAGCCGCAGTCCAGGGCGTCCCGGCCACATCAAATATCAGAATATTCGTCACTACCTTTGATGCATCAATCGAGATCCCGGGCATAACAGAAATTCGTTCTGCAATCATCCGGGCATTCGCGTGATCTTCGCCGAGGCGTGCCGGCATCTTCTCAAGGGCAATCAAACCAGCTGCCGCGAGAATGCCAGCCTGCCGCATCCCGCCACCGAGGCGTTTGCGGTAGAGGCGCCCCTTGTCGATCAGTGGGCGCGGCCCAACAAGCATGCTTCCAACTGGAGCGCCCAGCCCCTTGGAGAGGCAAAACATCACTGTATCTACCTTGGCTGCAATCTCTGAAACTCCACGCCCTACCGCCGCAGCCGCGTTAAACAAGCGAGCCCCGTCCATATGCACTGGCAAGCCTAGTGAATGCGCGCCATCACAAATCTCATCGAGCTGAGCCTGCGGGTAAACCGTACCCCCGCCCACATTATGCGAATTCTCCACTTCAATCAGGCCGGTTGGTGCCGCATGGGGGCCTAGCGGGCGAATCTCCGCCTTCACTCGCGCCCAGTCAAGTAAGCCATCTGCCGTCGGAATCGCCCTTGCCACGCAGCCAGCAAACCAGGCCATCATCGACAGTTCGTAGTTCAAGATATGGCCGCGCGAATCGCAAATCACTTCCTGGCCATGCTCGGTGTGAACCTTGATGCCGATCGTATTCCCCATCACCCCTGTAGGAACAAACAAGCCGGCTTCTTTGCCCAGAATCTCCGCAGCTCGCTCTTCGAGGCGGTTGATAGTAGGATCCTCACGATAGACGTCATCGCCAACCTCGGCCGCAGCCATCGCCGCCCGCATCTCAGCCGTCGGCCGAGTTACCGTGTCGCTGCGCAAATCAATTGTGTCACTCATCGATCACCTCTAGTCGAGCAATTTTTCTGATATTCAGAATTTCAGAATATCTAACCCAAAAACTCCTGGAAAACGTCATTTGAAACCAACACGCCACGGGACGTCAAGCGAATTCGGTCTCCGTGCCACTCCAATAATCCATCCTGGACAAGGTTCGTAATCTCTTGTTCAAATCGATCTCCAGGCCTGATGCCTTCACTCAAGCGTAGCCCTACCCAGTACTTCTCATTTTCAATATCAGCCAGAATTCGTTGTTGAGGTACGCCACCAAGGGCATAGTCCTTGACGTCCTCAACATTCTGCCAACGCCACTTCCCGTCAAAAGAATGCGCATCTGCACCAAAGCCCAAGTACGGCTCCAGTTTCCAGTACTTCAAATTGTGCAAACTCTCCGCCCCCGGCCGCGAAAAGTTTGAAATCTCATACCGCGCGATCCCCGCTTCAGCTAATCGCTCCACCGCACGCTCGTAGAAATCCGCCTGTTGATCTTCACTCGGAATGTCCCGCGCCCCATATCGTTGCCCATTCAGCAATACCTCAGCCCCCAGCCGGCTATCCTCGTCCACCTCGAGAATGTAAACACTCACATGCGGAACTTCCAGCCGCAAAACGCAATCGAGACTCTCTTCCCAGCTCTCGCGGGTCTGCTCGGCCAGCCCCGAAATCAAATCCAGATTGATCGATTCGATCCCGTGCGCTCGCAAAAGTGCCACATCTGACGCCACGATTGCTGCGGTATGTTTACGCCCTGTCCTGCGGATCTCCCGTTCAACAAAGCTTTGTACCCCCAAACTCACCCGGTTGATCCCGAGCCTGCGCCAGGCCTTAACCCTTTCCGCCGTCAGAGAACCCGGCGCCGCCTCCATCGTTGCCTCCCGCCATGGCCCTCCCGGAAGAGCCCCCAACACCGCCTCAAGCTCACCCAAATTCCATAAACTGGGCGTTCCTCCGCCTAAATACAATGTTTCGGGTGTAAACTTCCATTCGGTCGAGCGAATTTCGTCTACCAGCCGCTTCTGATAGACCGGTTCCAGGTCCTTCGGGAATACCCCGGAAGCAAAATTGCAGTAGCTACACTTCTGCGCGCAAAAGGGGTAGGAAATGTAGACCCCCGCCATTAGAGCTCAACAGCTTCGCCCACACGCTGCTCCAGCAGATCTGCCATCAGCTCCTTCAGGGTCTGCCCTGTCGCCGGGAGTACAAATGCACCACGGGCGTCTTCCCAATCCAACTTGTAGCTCTTCACCCTGGCACTAACCCAAACCTGGTGCACCGGCGCATTCGGGCTCACCACGTACTTTTCTTTCGGCTCTTCAAACTCCACTGTCAGCGCACCGGCCTGAAAATCCGGATCAAATTCAAACTCATCCGCCGCCTTCAGCAACGATTTGTTCAAATCCGCCAAAGCGGCGTCAGAACGTAAAGAAAATTCAGAATCTGTCATGGAAAAACCCCTGCTCGTAAACTAACAAACTTTCCGTGTCTTTCGCTCCACTCATTGCATCTGCTAAGGTACCTTTGTGTCCACTTGGACAGGTCTAAATGAGCGGCGTCTGTATACGACATTCCGAAATCCCAGGGTCCTCGCGACTCTTCGTAGATTTTCTCTACGATTTCCCCCGCGTTGAGGCCTTCTTTTCGCACGACCCCTCCAACCCCGACTCGATCCGAAAATCGATCGAAGAGATCGAATACCCCCCTGCCCGCCGCGCAGCCATCGTTGAAGCGCTAAAAGAAACCAATCCGAAGATCACGACGTAGAAGAAATCCGCTCCGCCTCCTTCTGGGACGCCGACATTACGGCCGATGCTGCCTCTGACACCCGGCCTGCGGGGCTCCATACCCTAAAGGGTCTTCCCGATCTAATGCCCCTGAGTGAAGAGATTTCAGCCCTGGCCCACCGACATTATCAAAACGGAAAAAGCTTTGGCGAATCCTTCCTTGGCCTTTTAAAAGAATTACTTAGCCCTCTGGGACTTCTTTTTGCCGACCCGCTGGAACCCAAACTTCGCACCATCGGGGCCGAGTTTCTCTCGAACGCTGCAATGCGGGCCCCAGAACTCGCCGACGCGCTGCTAACAAGAAACAAAGAACTCACTGCAGCCGGCTACAACCCCCAAGTTCACTTCGAAGCAAACGAAACGTCATTCTTCTTTCTCCTCGAAGACAATCACCGCAAGCAGCTCAAGTTCAACGCAAAAACTTACGACGCCCACCAGATGGCTGCCCACGGCGCAAAGCTTTCCCCCAATGCTCTCCTCCGGCCAGTGTGGCAGGATTGGCTTTTCCCCACTGCGGCGATCATCGGCGGCCCCGGCGAACTAGCCTACTTCGCCCAGTCTGAAGTGCTCTACAAGCTTCTCCTTGGCAGAATGCCTCTGGCTCTCCCCAGAGCCTTCTTCACCATCGTCGACGCCAAATCCGCAAAAACCATCGAGCGATTCCGCGTCCGCTATGCCGACATGCTCCACGAGGAAAGCCACGTAGCCCTCACATTGGCCAAGCGTCTGGTTCCACCCGACGTCACCGAAAGTCTGCAAAACGCCGAGCGATCTGTAAACAACGCGATGTCGATGCTCGCGGCGAAACTCGAAACCTTCGACCCCACCATTGCGCGTGCCCTTGAAACTTCACAGAGCAAGATTCGTTACCAGTTCGCCAAGAACCATTCCAAGGTAGTGCTCGAGATGTTGCGCAAAAACGACCAGGCCCAACGCCAGGCAGCCCACATCTCCCACCGTCTCGCCCCACACGGCCACCTGCAAGAGCGTCACTATTCGCTACTGGCACTGCTCTCGGACTACGGCCTCGAATTCATCCCCACCATCCTCGACAACATCCATTACGGTTGCCACGACCACCACGTCCTTCTGTTAGGCTAAAGGCCTAAACACCGTGGGACTCCGCAAAAACCTCCTCAAAGAAGCCCTGAAAAACGGGCAACCCCAATACGGCTGTGGCTTCGGCCAACTCCGTTCTCAGGAAGTCTTGAAACTTTTGGCTGCCGCAGGCTTCCACTGGGCTTTTATTGATTGCGAACACGGGGGTTTCGACCTCGAAACCGTGCAGGATCTCTGCCGCATCGCCCCTTACGTCAGCTTCACGCCCCTGGTGCGGGTGGCCGACTTACAATATTCGCTGGTCGCGAGAGCCCTCGACGTCGGCGCGCCCGGCGTAATCTTCCCGCGCGTAGAATCCCCGGAATTGCTAGCCCAAGCCATCTCCTGGACCAAATTTCCACCCACGGGAGTAAGAGGCTACGGGCTGACCCCGGTCAACTACGACTACGCAGCGGTAACCATCCCGCAGGCCATCGAACACTACAACCAGGAAACGATGGTGGTGCTGCAGATTGAAACCGAAACGGCCCTCAATCGCGTAGACGAGCTGCTTGATGTCCCTGGAGTGGACGTAGTGATGATTGGCCCGGCAGACTTAAGCGTCTCGCTCGGTGTGCCCGGTGAATTCACCCACCCCAAGTTTGTAGCCGCCTACGAGAAGATCCGTGACGCCTGCCTCAAGCGCGGCATCGCCCCCGGCACACACAACCGCTCTCTTGAATTGATGCAGATGTGGAAAGAAAAAGGCTTCACGTTCCTGGGATGTGGCAACGAAACCGCAATGCTCTTCGAGCGCGCTTCGGCCATCATCAAGGGAATCTCCGCCGCCCCTGGGCCTGTTTAAGGTCGAGTGCAGGTCCCTCACCGCCGCTGATAAACCGTCACGTATCCATTTCCCGTTAGGGCCCCCAAACCCGCACCAGCACCGATACAAATCGGATACCAGCCCTCATTTGGGATGCCACCAAAATTGCCTCCATCATTCTCAAAGCGCTTGCCGATGGTTTGTGTGAGAACAACTCCAACAGCCAGCCCTACTCCAGCACCAACCAATATCCGCTTGGTCCGGCTCATTCCTGCCGGGCGATACACACGAGCCACCTGATCCTTCGCTACTGTTGCACCATCCACGCTGATCCCGGCATCGCTCACACCCTCAAACCTGCCCAAAACCCGCTTCTGGTTCATTTGCACAATCCC
>JAPKYY010000486.1 GCA_026394095.1 Acidobacteriota bacterium
CAGGCCCTCGATGTAGCAATTGATAACGGCAGAGTCGCGCTCGGCCGCGCTCCTGAAGCAGTCGGCGCACTTGCTAAATTTACCGCTCAGGGAGACTTGGTTTTTGCCACCTTCACCCCCGGCGTCCTGGTCCGAACGGCAATCGGCCGCACCGGCGATATCTACCTCAGCGCTCTCAAGTCATCCACCAAAGGCGACCAAACTGAAATCTGGAAGCTAAGCCCCCAAGGAGACCTGCTGGCAAAGCTCTCGCTGGATGCGCGGGTAGCCACCCTGGAAGTCGATGCAACGGGCCGCCCCGTCATGTGTGTAGACCGCAAACGCATCCTCAGGCTTTCCGCAGACCTGTCCCGCATCGACACCGAAGAACCTCTCGATTGTGAACTAGTCTTACCCAGACCCGACGGTAGCTATTGGTGGAAGTCCGGCACCTTCCCTGGCGCCTTCGGATTCCTCGACTCAAACCTGAAACTGGTCGAATCAAGAGACCCCTTCCTCAATGGATGGGTAGCCCTCGGCCCCCGCTCCGTCGACCAAGAAGGCGCATGATCGCAACGGTTCTTGGGCTGAATGCACAAACACGAATCGTCCGCCTCTCAAAGCTGGATCGCGCTGACGCCGAAATCAATCTCACTCAACTTGGCGCAGACATCTATAGCTTCGACCTGGCCCCCACCGCAGATGGCGGCCTTCTATTGGGCTACAAATACGCATTCGCTGAAGGCTCCCTCGACGGGCGTATCGGCAAACTCTCTTGGGGAGATTTCCGTTTCGCTTTCTCAAGATCCGACAAATGGTACGGCACATCACAAGCCCCACGTGTGGTGGCCATCGGTACGTCGATACTGGCTGCCCGCACTGTCGACGGAACCCTGAACCTCGCACTCTGGCAAGCAGGCCCGCCTGATCCCATGGAGCTTTTCGAACTAAACAACTTCCTCAGCTTCCGCGCCTTCTCTCTCGCACCGGAAGCCACCGTATGGCTCCAGTGGCCTGGCGTAGACACCTTCGATCAATACGATGTTGGCTTCAATACGGGTCGCCAATTGCCAACGGAAGTTTTCGGAGCTTCAGTCCTCTTTGACGGTGAGCCAGGCTTGTTGAGTTATGTCAACCGGGGCATGATCCGGGTCACTGCCCCCAGAAGCCTGGCAGGCAAGTCACAAGTCAGCGTCCGAATGCGTAAAGCGGGAGTGCTAGGCCCTGAGACCCTGGTCCGCGTCTCACCAGCAGAGATCGGAGTCGGCCCCTGGGTCCTCAATGAAGCAGGCCGGCAGGAGATCCTCAAGCCCGGCGAGTATATGAGCGTCTACGTAACAGGCCTCGGTGTAAACAGGGAATCGGGGCTATCGCTGTACGTCAATTATCAGCCCGTAACAGACCTCGAAGTGATTGATTTACCCGGCTACATTCCGGGCTTCAAGCTAGTGATGGGGCGAGTGCCTGCCGCAGCCGCCAGCCCGCAGGGTGCTCGACAAACCATCAATCTGGTCTGGCGAGACCCCGAAGGCGCTCAGTATTCCAGCAATCTGGTCTATTCTGGCTCTTAGCCGCAAGAGGAGCCAAACCCTGACAAGATGAGCAAAAAGCAGATTGAAATAGGCCCATTGTTGGCAGTCTCCCTCGAGCGCCAGCACAACATGCCAACCCTGGTCATGACAAGAGACTTCACCCAAAGCCCCGATCAAATCTGGCATGCTCTAACCAGCAAAGAAGCCCTCGCCGAGTGGTCCCCGCTCCTCGCCTCACGCAACCTCGATCATTGCGGCGAAGTCGACATCACAATCAACGGCAAGCAAGGCGGCGAAACAACACAAGAACAAGTAATCGTCGCCACCCCCAACATTGCCCTGGTCCACACCTGGGGAGGAGACCTCCTCCATTGGCAACTCGAATCAAATGGCGACGGAACCAGCCTCGCCCTGAGGCACAGCGTAGGCGGCGACTGGTTAATCAAAGTAGCCGCCAGTTGGCACATCTGCCTGGCCGTAATGGAGCGCTACCTCGAAGGCAATCCCGTAGGGGCCATCGTAGGAGAAGAAGCCAAGCAATACGGCTGGCAGCAACTCCACGACCGCTACGCCCAGCGCCTTCAATCCATGAAGGGGCACTTGACTGGGCAAGACGAGAACCTCGATCCTGTCAGTTAATCTAGGGCAACAAAGCCTATAACCTCCAACCTATTTCTAAGCACAACAGGTACACCGGTTCCTTAAGGTTGAAATCCCTAAGAGTGCAAGAAATCAAACTCCAGCCGGGGCATCACAACCAGCCAGCAGTGGGCCGATCCAACTCGTCTGGTATCCGAACCAGCAATGGCCTCCCGACTCCCTATCGGCCCGATTCATCCCCAGTCAACGCAACCCACTCTCCCCGATAAAGTATGACAATTACCTTTAACTCCTCCTATTCCACTTTGCGCGAGCTATCCCTTGTGGAATCGGCCACCACTTGCCAGTATGTGCCATTTCTGGCACACTGAAGTGTGATTGACCGCTCCAAAAAGCTCCCGGCGTTCTTCTATGAAAACGCCAGCGGGCGGCAGCCGGTAAGGGAATGGATCCTGGAGCTTTCTTTGGAGGACAGGCAAAGTGTGGGCCGCGATGTCCAGAAGGTCGAATTCGGCTGGCCGCTTGGCATGCCGTATTGCCGTAATCTCGGCAACCAGCTCTGGGAAGTGCGCAGCAATCTGGCCGATGGAAAAATTGGGCGCGTCATTTTCTGTGTGGCACAGGAGCGCATGGTGCTACTGCATGGCTTCATCAAGAAAACGCCCAAGACCCCGCCGCAGGATTTGAAACTTGCGCTGAAGCGCATGAAAGAGGTGAGTTGAAATGGCACAAAGCAAGAAGGGAAAGATCGGTTCGTCTTTTGACGGTTTTTTGGCCGAACAAGGGATACTCGAAGAATGCGAGGAACAAGCGATCAAGCAAATTCTCGCCGATCAGATCAAGGCGGCGATGGAGAAAGACTGCCTCACCAAAGCGGCCATGGCGTTGCGGATGCAGACCAGTCGTAGAGCTCTCGACCGCCTCCTCGATCCCACAAACACCAGCGTAACGCTCCACACGCTCCAGCGTGCCGCTGTGGCCGTCGGACGGCAACTCCGACTCGAATTGGTCTAGCGAAGGCCCGCCTGAGTTGTCATGAAGTGTTTTCAGCGGCGCTTGGTTTTCCCATCGGCTATGTCCGTAAAATGGATGCCTTGATAAGCTGCATGACGTCTGTAGGTGCGGCTGCGGACGGACTGACGACGGCTACGGTCTTGCCAGGTGAAATACTCGTCCTCGAACTGGGTACGGTCAGACATTTTCATCTTGGGGGCTGTAAGCTGAGGGCCTGTTCGTGCGCATGGAAGGCGTTGCCAGAAATTTTCGACCTAAATCTTCAATCCTCTCAACAACTTCCAAAAACCATGGTTCGGATTCGACTTTTCAAATGTTAGCTTCTACATCGGGAGGCGCTCCATGCGCCTCCCTTTTTTATTTCAAAACAGAAAAGGATAAAGCACCATGTCAACGCAAGCCCAAATCGATGCCAACAGGCAGAACTCAAAGAAGTCAACCGGCCCAAAAACGGAAGAAGGCCGAGCTAAATCCGCAGCCAACAGCACCCGTCACGGCCTCACCGCCAACCCAACCACCATCTTCGAAAACAATCCGCATGAACGAAGCCAATACGATACCCTCAAGGCCAAACTCCTCAAGCAATGCCTACCCGAAGGCGAACTCGAGCTCCAAACCTTCGAGCGCTACGTCTTCGCCCTCTTCCAGGTAGACCGCGCCCGCCAGATTCACCCAAATGGAGCGCATCCTCAAACTCTGCGCCGCTCAAGAACGCCGCGCCGATCGCGCCCTCAAAGAACTCACCAAACTCCAGCGGGATCGAGTATTGGCGATGGACATCCACACCGAAGTCTATCTCTTCGACAAAATCGTCGACATCCCCGCAACATTCCCGATGTTCGACGTCCGCAAAGCAGACCTCTCCAAAACCAGCGCAGGCCTGCTCGCAGTCCGCCTGATGGCACTAATGCCAGAAGCCCGCGAAATCGTAGACAAACATCGCGCTGAAAAGCTCGCTGCATAACCAACAACAAACCCGGCCCCAACAGGCCACAGATCTTTCACAATTGAATATTTTTGGCGGCGGGTGACACCACAGCCACGTCTAGACTTTTACCTTGTCGTAGTCGAAGCGGTCGTTCACCAAATGGTACTTAGGCTCATTGTCCTTCTGAAGATAGTAAGTCTTCAGCGGAGTCCGCGTAAGCTGGTTCAACTTGCGTGGCACCGGAGTTCCGTTTACCCATTCGTAGATCTCAACATCCCATGGATTAAACGAACCCAGTAGCCCGCGTTCCTTGGCGATTCGGAACAGGTTCACATTGCCCGGCTCGTGCCCACCGAGGTACATGCCGATCAGGTCCAGCGTCAAACGATCCTTGCCAAACATCACCAGGTTGGTCAGCACATCGTTCCCAATCCCAAAGCCATCGCCATCACGGCCATAGATGCCTTCAATGATGTTCAGCCCAGGATTCAGCGTCTGGTAATTGTCACAAGTCTTGTGCGCCCAGATCTCCTGATTCATCGGGCTCAGATCAGCCTTGCTGTCATAACGCGCATAGCCCAACTGCCGGTGATTTTCAAAGTAGCGGTTCACCCGCGATTCCACTTCACTATGGAT
>JAPKYY010000725.1 GCA_026394095.1 Acidobacteriota bacterium
GCTGGCGAAAGTGCCAGGCGTAGAGCCCGACGAGCAGGATCGATTTTGATGAATCGGTGGCCTCCGCGACGTCTCCCCCACAACGAGTGGCTTACGAATGGCCGCCTATTCGGCTACACGAGCTGAAAGACCTCGCAGCTAGGTCACAATCTCCCGCACCACATTCCCCGCCACATCCGTCAGCCGGTAATCCCGCCCGCTATGCCGGTAAGTCAGCTTCGTATGATCCAGCCCCATCTGATTCAGCACCGTCGCATGCAAATCATGAATATGCACCTTCTTCTCCACCGCAGCAAACCCGAAGTCATCGGTAGCCCCATAAACCGTCCCACCCTTAAACCCACCCCCAGCCACCAGATAACTAAACCCGTGGTTATTATGATCCCGCCCATTCTGCACCTTCACCAAACCACCCACCTCCACCGCCGGAGTCCGTCCAAACTCCCCACCCACCAAAACAATCGTCTCGTCCAACAACCCGCTAGCCCGCAAGTCCTGAATCAAAGCCGCAATCGCCCCATCGCTCTGATCCGCAAGCGGCCGGTGCAACTCGATATCGTCATGGTTATCCCACGGCTGAAAATTCCCGTGATACACCTGCACCATCCTCACCCCACGCTCAATCAACCGCCGCGCAATCAAACACCCGCGGCCAAAATCCCCATCCCCATAACGAGCCCTTACTGTCTCCGGCTCCTTCGTAATATCAAAAGCCTCCGGCGCCTCCGTCTGCATTCGAAACGCAATCTCCGCTGCCTGTATCGTTGCCTCAAGCTGCGGGTCCGCACCCTCCTTCACCATCTGATGCCGGTTCAACTTCTCCAGTAAATCCAGCTCCAGCCTCTGCTTCTCCGGCGTCAGCGACGAATTCCGGATATGCGAAATCAGCTTCTTCGGGTCCTTCTCCCCCAGCGGCACATAAGTCCCCTGATGCACAGCGGGTAAAAAGTTAGCAGCCCAGTTCTGATGCCCCAGCACCGGCAACCCCGGGCACAACACCACATACCCGGGCAGATTCTGATTCTCACTCCCCAGCCCATAAGTCATCCACGAACCCATACTCGGCCGCCCCGGCAACTTGTCCCCACTATTCAACATCAACAGTGAAGGCTCATGATTCGGCCGGTCCGTATGCATCGAACGGATCACGCAAAACTCATCGATCACATTCCCCAACTTCGGAAAGATCTCGCTAACCTCAATCCCGCTCTTGCCACAGCGCCGAAACTCAAATGGGCTCCGCATCAGGTTCCCCGTCTTCCGCTCCGTCTTCAAATTAGCCGTAGGCATTGGCTTCCCGTGATACTTCGTCAGCATCGGCTTCGGGTCAAACGTATCCACCTGCGAAGGCCCGCCATTCAAAAACAGATAGATGATCCTCTTGGCCTTCGCCGGAAAATGCGGCGCCTTCACCGCCAGCGGATTCGCAGCCTGCAGCACACCCGCAAGCCCATACATCCCAAAGCCCGCCCCAACACTCTGCAAGAAATTTCGACGATGCATCATTCGTTTCCTCTAGTTCACAAACAAAAACTCATTCGAACCCAACAACACCCGTGCATACTGCACCCAGTCCCCCTGCCGCAGGAACTCCAAACCCAACTTCAACTCCGCAGCATCAGGCTCCCGCGAATACAAAATCCGGTAAGCCTGCGAAATCTTCTCCCCATCCGTCCCACTCAACCTCTTCCCCAAAGCCGAAGCCCGCGATGCCACAAACGGACTATTCATCAAAAACAACCGCTGCGGCGGCACCAGCGTAGACATCCGCGCCTCGCTAGTCGCCTGCGGGTTCGGAAAATCAAACAAAGCCAGCGTCGAGTCCACCTTCCGTCGGCTGATAAACCCATACACTGTCCGCTTCAAATTCTTCTCATCATCCAGCTTCATCGCCTTCTCAGCCGGACTCAAATCCAGCTCCCCCGAAGCAAATAACAACGAATCCCGCAGCGTCTCGGCATCCACCCGCCGCCGGTTCGCCCGCCAGAACAAATGGTTATCCGGGTCCGTCGCTTGATTCGCCTCCACCACCTCCGCACTCAACCCATAAGTCGCACTCATCAAAATCTGCTTGTGCAGCTTCTTCAAACTCCACCCCTGCTCCACAAACTCAGCCGCCAGATAATCCAGCAACTCCGGATGCGACGGCCTCTCCCCCAACTGCCCAAAATTACTCGGCGTATTCACAATCCCCCGCCCAAAGTGCTGCTGCCAAACCCGGTTCACAATCACCCGGGCCGTCAAAGGATTCTGCCCATCGGCAATCGCCTCAGCCAACTGCAACCGCCCACTCCCCTGATGAAACAGCGCCCGCTCCTTACCACTCAACGCAGACAAGAACCGCCGCGGCGCAACCTCCCCCTGGTTATTCCGGTCTCCACGAATCAACACCTTCATATCCGCCGGCTTCTCCTTATCCTTCAAGGTCTGCAAGAACGGATATTGCTCCGGCAGCGCCTTCTTCTTCGCGGCCTCAAGCAACTTCTGCTCCTCAAGATAAGCCTTCCAGGTCCCACTCAAAAACCGCTCAATCGTTCCCTTCCCGTAATAAAGCACTCCACTGCCATAGTTAAAAGCCCCACCCGCATCGGTAATCGATCGCTCAAACAAATCCCGCCACAACACCGTGCGATCCCGGTCCATAGCCACAAGCTGCGTCTGCGACAAATCATTGCGCGTCGGGTCCACCCCCAGCAGCACCTTGTTCTTCTCATCCACCAGCTTCTTCTCTTCATGAATCGCCAGCACCAGCTCCTCAAACTTCCGCGCCTCCGCCCACAACTCCGCCTCCGGAGCCTTAGCCTTCACCAGCAACCGGAACTGATTCAGAAACGGATGATACAGCCGCTCGCTCCCCACATACTTCTTCCAGCGCGAAAGCGTCTCCTCATCGAGAGCCTTCAAATCCCCAACACCCTGCGTCCCCATCAGAAACCGCGAAGTCTGCGAAGCCAGCGCCTCCCCCAGCACCCGCCCCTGCGTATCGTAGAAATCCTTGATCCGCTTCTCAACCACCTCCACGTCCTTCTTCCGAGCCTTCCAACCCGCCACAACAGAAGCCTCCGCCAGCGGCAACTCATCAAGCTCGCTCGAATTCATAATCCCCTGCAGCGAATAAAAATCCTTAGTAGGAATTGGGTCAAACTTATGGTCGTGGCACTGCGCGCAAGCCACCGTCAACCCAAGAAACCCACGCGTCAAAGCATCCACCCGCTCATCCTGCATCTCCGGGCTCAACGCAAAGAATCCAGTCCCCGCCGCATACTCCTTACCCATCAAATCCCCGGCAATCTGAGCCTTAACAAAATCCCGATAAGGCATATCGCGATTGAAAGCATCGATCACCCAGTTCCGGTAACGAAATGAATTCGTATAGGGCTCATCCTGAGTCGAGTTCAACTTGTCATCGGCATACCGCGCGACATCCAGCCAATACCGCCCCCACCTCTCCCCATAGTGCGAAGAAGCAAGCAACCGGTCCACCACCTTCTCCCACGCATTCGGCTCCCGATCCGTCTCAAACGCCCGCGTCTCCTCCGGCGTCGGCGGCAACCCCGTCAAGTCATAACTCACGCGTCGCAACAACGTCCTACGGTCCGCCATCTTCGCCAACTGCAACCCTTCCTTTTCCACCCGAGCCAGCACAAACCGGTCCACCGCATTCCGAACCCACTCAACATTCCGAACCTCCGGCGGCGCAACCTTCTTCACCGGCTGAAAACTCCAAAACACCGTCGCATCCGGAAACACCAACCCATCCCGAACCCAATCCTTCAAGACTTTGATCTCCGCCTCACTCAACTTCCCCGCAGGCGGCATCTTCAATCGCTCGTGCGAATGCTCAATCGCCTTCACCAGCAAACTCTCTTCCGGCTTCCCCACAACAACGGCCGCCCCACTCTTCCCACCCTTAAGCACCGCCTCCCGCGAGTCCAGCCGCAACCCGCCCATAGCCGCCCCCGTATGACACCCAAAGCAACTCTTCGCCAGCAAAGGCCGCACCTGATCTTGCCCCGCCGCAACCAGCCCAACCAGCATGAAGAAAACGATACGCATCAACTGGATTCTATACTCTCCACTTGCCACAGCCCACCACCTCTTATATCTTCAAGAATCCAGCAATGTCTAACATCTTCCGCATCGGCGTCACCCACGATTTCTCAATCGACGCCAAAGGCCACTACGAAGCCCCCCTCCAACAAGTCCTCGGCAACCACCCCAACATCGAAGTCGAGCTAATGCCTGCATCCAACATCGAAAAACCCACCCGCGAACAACTAGACCAATACGACGGCATCCTCGCCCTCGCCACCAAACTCGACACCACCAATCTCACCGGCCTCAAACGCACTGCCATCATCGCCCGCTGGGGCGTCGGCTACGACCTCCTCGACACAAACGCCCTCACCGAAAACGGTATCATCCTCGCCATCACCCCCAACGCCGTCCGGCGCCCCGTAGCAGAAGCCGCCATCGCCCTCATCTTCGCCTCCTCCCTCAACCTCATCCCCCAACACAAAATCGTAGAATCCGAGCGCTGGCGCAAAGCCCTTCCCGGCCTCGGCCGCAACATCCTCGGCCGCACCCTCGGCTCCATCGGCCTCGGCAACATCGCCTCCGAGATGTTCCGCATGTCCGCCTCCCTCGGCTTCGGCAAACTCCTCGCCCACGATCCCTTCGCAACAAAAGAACAAGCCGCCAGCCTCAACGTAGAACTAGTCGACCTCCCCACCCTCTTCAAACAATCCGACTTCCTCTGCGTCCACTGCTCCCTCAGCGAATCCACTCGAGGCCTCGTCAATCGAGACCTCCTCCGCCTCATGAAGCCCACCGCCATCCTCATCAACACCGCCCGTGGCCCCATCGTCAACGAAGCCCATCTCGTCGAAGCCCTCAAAGAAGGCTGGATCGCCGGCGCCGGCCTCGAC
>JAPKYY010000552.1 GCA_026394095.1 Acidobacteriota bacterium
GTATCGTCAAACTGCGTCCGGCGCCACAATCTGTCTCCGTAATCGTGATTACGGGAATGACAGTTTTCACAAGTTTCTTAGGCAGGCTTGAGCGCATGAGGAGGCGATGGAATCGGACGGCTGTAAGTGCCAGCCAGGATCAAAAAGAGCTGCCGGGTGCCGTTGAGCTTGGCCCGAATCGCATTCCCTGCACCCTCCCCGATATGACACTCCACACACTTCACCTGGGCATGAGATCCATTCTGAAATGCAATGTGTTCTGGAGCCATCACATGGCAAGCTGTACCGCAAAAGTTGTTGCTTTCCATGTAGTGGACGGCCTGAAAGGTGAGCGCGCCACCCACAACCAGATTCACAAAAGTTGCTCCGGCTACGAAGACCAGGAACCGCTGCACTTTCGGGTTGGAAAGTTCAATCTTCTCGGGCAAATGCAGATGGTGGTCTGGAGCCTCACGGCGCCGCTGCATACTGATGCCGACCGGAACCAACAGAAGCCCACCAAAGAATGCCGCTGGCAGAGCCACAAACTGCAGGATCCCCAGATAACCGGAGGCCGCGCTCGCACCGGTGAGGAATATCCACAACACCATCGCCGACAACACCAGGAACATGCCAATACGGCTGATCCAGTTATCTGTGAGGTAGAGTACCGGCAATATCCAGCGTTGTGTAAGTTTCCCCATTTTCAGATCCCTACTGCTTCAAAGTCCGGACGAAGGCGAGAATGTTGGCAACATCCTTCTCGACAGCAGGCATAGCCTTCATCTTTCCTACTCCCTCGAGAGTTTCCTTCTTCAATACGGCATCGCTCTTGGATTGCACGTCTTTTGATCCAAGATGCTTCATCTCAACCTTCATCATTTTGACGATCGCCGGGTTCGGTGTCCCGTCTGCGCCATGACATTTCTTGCAAGCCGCATCGTAGGCGGTCTTACCGGCGGCAACATCAGCTCCAAAGCCGACAGTTGCGAAAAGTAAGGAAAGCGAAATAAGTTGAAGTCTCATTGCCGCTCTTACAAGCATTTTGATTGCCGTTTCAAATTCCTACTAAATTCAACAGTTGAAAGCAGGTTGGGTGCGCCAATTCCCCCAGTAGCTGGGGATTTTCCCCCAACCCGCTTACCCAACACCCCCATTTGAGTCATTACAACCCTGTTTCAACTGGCACTCGAATTGCTAACTAGGGGATCAGCCTAAGGAGTTGGCCCCATGATTGCCTGTCAACCTGCAACAACCTCTGAAGTCCTTGAGCGCCGCGGAATTAGCCGCCGCGACATACTTACCTTCTGCACCATGATGGCCGCGTCCCTCGGCCTTCCCAAAGAAGCGGCGGCCCAGATTGCCAACGCGCTCGACAAGAAGCCGCGCATCCCGGTGCTCTGGATCCACGGCCTTGAATGCACCTGCTGTAGTGAGTCGTTCATCCGGTCTACACACCCCATCGCACAAGACATTCTCTTCAACATGATCTCGCTCGACTACGACGACACACTTCAGGCTGCCGCAGGCCATCAGGCTGAAGAGATTCGCAGAAAGATCATGAAAGACTACAAGGGCCAGTATCTTCTGGCTGTCGAAGGGAATGCGCCCACAAACGATGGCGGCGTTTATTGCACCATCGGTGGGGAAACCTTCACGAGCATTCTCGAGGAAGCCGCGGCTGGTGCCAAGGCAATCATCGCCTGGGGCAGTTGCGCCTCTAACGGCTGTGTCCAGGCTGCCTACCCGAATCCCACTGGCGCCAAACCGGTGTACAAGATGATTACCGATAAACCGGTGATTAACGTCCCGGGTTGCCCGCCTATTGCTGAAGTGATGACGGGCGTGCTCAGCTACATCCTGACCTTTGATCGACTCCCCGAGCTAGACAGCGCCAAGCGTCCCAAAATGTTCTATGGGCAGCGCATTCACGACCGTTGCTACCGCCGGAGCTACTTCGACGCCGGCCAGTTTGTTGAAGCCTGGGACGACGAAGGTGGGCGCAAGGGTTGGTGCCTGTACAAGATGGGCTGCCGCGGACCGTCAACCTACAACGCTTGCGCATCGATGAAGTGGAACGAGTGCGTGTCTTTCCCCATCGGTTCAGGCCATGGCTGCTTTGGTTGCTCGGAAGAAGGCTTCTGGGACAACGGCCCCTTCTACGAACGCCTCGCCAACATCCCCAATCCCACAACAGACCTGACAGCAGACCGCATTGGTCTCGGCCTCACTACTGTGGTGGCCGGAGCCATTGCCGCACACGGCGTTGCCGCCCTTGCCAAACACAAGCTGGTCGACCAGAAACTGGTCAACATCGAAACCTCGAAGCCCGTGGAATAGGAGCCAAACATGTCTACCCGAGTCGTAGTAGATCCAGTTACCAGAATTGAAGGGCACCTTCGTGTAGAAGCGATGCTCAATGATCAGAACGTCATCGGCGATGCCCTATCGAGTGGCACGATGTGGCGTGGCATCGAATTGATTGTGCAAGGACGCGACCCTCGCGAGGTGTGGGCCTTTGCCGAACGTATCTGCGGCGTCTGCACCACCATCCACGCACTGGCCAGCGTCCGCAGTGTCGAGAACGCCCTCAAAATCGATATCCCGAAGAACGCCAGTATCATCCGGCATCTGATGAATTTTACGCAGATCGTGCGACCCGGCCGCTACATCCGCGCTTGCGCAGAAGGTCTCTCCACACTGGCCGAAGTCTTCGCCCGGCTACTATTCCGATACTCTGGCAACGCTCAAGAAGTTCGTCGATTCAGGCCAGCTCGGCATCTTCCAGAACGCGTACTGGGGCCACCCGGCTTATAAGCTCCCGCCCGAAGCAAACCTGATGGCGGTAGCGCACTACCTTGAAGCCCTCCAGTGGCAGAAAGAAATCGCCAAGATCCACACTGTCTTCGGCGGCAAGAACCCGCATCCCAACTACCTCGTTGGTGGGGTTGCCTGCGCGATCAACATGGTCGACGACAACGCGCCAATCAACATGGAGCGCCTCAGCTTCGTCAAGGACAAGATCATGGAGGCGATCAACATCGTCGACCAGCTTTACATTCCTGACCTCGCTGCCATCGCCAGCTTCTATCCGGAATGGACTCAGATCGGCGGTGGACTCGGCAACTTCATGGCCTATGGCGACATGCCGACGGACTACAACCTAGAATCGATTTCGAAGTTCCGCTTCCCGCGTGGGGTTGTCCTCAACAAGAATCTCAACGAAGTGCAGCCGCTCGATCTTACTGACTTCTCGCAGGTGCAGGAAGAAGTAACCCACTCCTGGTATGAATACGGCGAGGGCAAGAAGAAGCTCCACCCGTGGGAAGGCCAAACCAAGGCGAAATACTCAGGCCCCAAGCCACCCTACAAACAGCTTGATGAGAACCAGGGTTATTCCTGGGTGAAGACTCCGCGCTGGCGCGGCAACGCAGTAGAAGTGGGCCCACTGGCCCGCATGGTGATCGGCTATGCCTCAGGCAACACCGCTATCAAAGACGTCGTCACCTGGGGACTCGGGGCCACCAAGCTCCCGGCTACAGCCCTCTTCTCGACACTGGGCCGAACCTTCGCCCGTGGGCTTGAAACCAAGCTCGCCGCCCAGTGGATGCTCGAGGAATACAACAACCTCATTGCCAACCTGAAGGCTGGCGATACCGTTACGGCCAACACCAAGAATTGGGAACCGGCCTCCTGGCCTGCGGAAGCCAAGGGTGTCGGCTTTGTCGAAGCCCCTCGCGGTGCACTTGGCCACTGGATCAAGATCAAGGA
>JAPKYY010000994.1 GCA_026394095.1 Acidobacteriota bacterium
CTTCGGCCTGGGCAGCGAGAGTGAGAACCTGCCAGGCTTCATCGTGCTCGACAACGGCCTGGTGCCCCCTGGTGGCATCGATTGTTTCGGCGCCGGCTTTCAACCAGCCTCCTATCAGGCAACACTGTTTCGACGTGGCGAACATCCAATTGCCGATCTCAAGCCCATCGACAAAACTCCTCAAGAGCAGCAGGACAAACTGAGTCTGCTGGCCAAACTCAACCAGGGTGTTCTCGCCCGCTTCGGCGCAGTAAGCGAGATCGAAGCCACGATCCAAAACTATGATCTGGCCTTTCGCATGCAAAGCGCTGTACCTGAATTGCTCGACATCTCGAAGGAATCAGAAGCCACACGTAAACTCTATGGCCTCGACGAAGAGATCACAGCCGAGTTTGGCAAAAGCTGCCTCACGGCCCGGCGTCTGGTTGAAAAAGGCGTCCGCTTCATTGAACTTCTCACACCAGCCCGCAAGGGCCTCGACCGCTGGGACCAACACTCCAACCTCGAGAAGGGCCACAGGATCAACGCCCAATCCACCGATAAACCAATCGCCGGGCTGCTCAAGGATTTGAAAGCGAGAGGCCTTCTCAAGGACACGCTCGTCATATGGGGTGGTGAATTCGGCCGCACTCCTTGTGCCCAATTTCCTGACAACGGCGACACCACTCAGATCGGTCGAGACCATAACCCCTTTGGCTACACGATGTGGATGGCTGGTGGTGGATCGAGGCCCGGCTATGTGCACGGTGCAACCGACGAATACGGATACTTCGCAGTTGAAAACAAAGTGCACCTTCATGACCTTCACGCCACCATGCTGCACCTGCTGGGCCTCGATCATCTGAAGCTCACCTTCCGCTATAGTGGCCGCGACATGCGACTCACCGACGTGTTTGGCAATGTTGTCAAAGAACTGCTCGCCTAAGGCCAAGTCGTGTTAGGCGACCATCCGCTCACGGATCTGGCCTCGCTAGATCAAAGTCTTGGCCGGGCAATTGCAGAAGCAGAATCCTGCCCCTACGCCTGGTTGCACTCCTTGTGCACCGACGAGTTGCCCGCAGGCTGGGAAGATACACTTTCGGCTCATTCCATGGCCGCGATCATGAATTTAACGGGCATGGCAGCAAACCAGTTGCTTGAGCCCATTCGTCCACTGCCAAGCCTGGACTGGAGACGTGTTACTGACATCAAAACTGCGACCGATCTTGCCCATCTCAATGCTCACGCCTACGGCATGCCCGCAGAACTTTTTGACCCCGTCTGCAATCTTCACATCTGGCAGGACGACTGCGTTGCGCTGGTTGGCTATCTGGATGACCAACCAATTACCTCAGCGGCAGCGCTTCCCGTCGCTGGCACAATTTACATTGCCATGGTTGCCAGCCATGCCGATCATCGAGGCAAAGGCTACGCTGAGGCTTGCATGCGAGAGGTTGTTGAGGCTGCCAGGCAGATCATGAGCAGCGAGAAGATTACCCTTCACGCCTCTGACGCAGGAAAACCCCTCTATGCCCAGATGGGATTTGAGGCGACTACGACCTTTGCTCTCCTCACGCTGGTTAACCCTGAGGCAGAAGCCCACTAGCAAACATCACCAGTGTCGCCACGAACATCAGTGCCGCACAGAGCCAACCCAGAAAACGCAGGGTGAAGCCATTGCGGTGCTCCCCCATGACATCTTCGCGGCTGGTCAATAGCACAACAAGAACCAGAAGCGGAGGAGCCAATACCCCGTTCAGCACTGCAGCCCAGAACAGCATTTTCACTGCATCGAAATTTGCGAAATCGAGACCAAGCCCAATAGACATCGCAAGGCCAATCACCAGATAGAAACCGGCGGCATGCTTGGGCTTGGCATCGAGAGACCCCGTCCATCCTGCGGCTTCAGATATTGCATACGCGCAAGAACCAGCCAGAACAGGGACGCCCAACATGCCCGCACCAAGAAGGCCAAAACTAAACAGCAGGAATGCGCCATCGCCAGCTAGCGGACGTAAAGCCTCAGCCGCCTCGCGTGCA
>JAPKYY010000863.1 GCA_026394095.1 Acidobacteriota bacterium
GTTCGCCACTAAAAGTCTTGTTTGCGAAGACGCCGACTTCGACAACAATGAAGTTGCCTGAATCATGCAAAGTGGTCCCGGCGGAGAAGGTACGACCCATGTAGGTCGCACCAATTTCCAGCTTGCCGGCGTCACCGGAAACCTCATAGTCGGCGGGCTTCGCTTTGAGGGTGAGCCCCTTCGGCGCGACCCCCTGCCCCCAGGCAGTGGCAAATGCCGTCACAATGAGAATTCGCCGCATGTTACGCATCACCTTCATCCTACTCCTCGCCACTTCATTCCTCGCTGCACAGCCGCTGGCGCCTCGGGTTCAAGCGGTTATCGCCAAAAACCAGCGAGTTCACTGGGGCGTACACGCTGTGCAGCTTAAGTCGGGTCGAACTCTGGCGAGCGTAAATGCAGACAAGTTCTTTATCCCGGCCTCGAATACGAAGTTGTTCTCGACAGCCTTTGCGCTTACGGCTCTAGGCAAAGACCACCGCTTCACGACGCGCGTCCTGGCAGCCAGCGCACTCGATGCGAACGGCGTTGTCAGTGGAGATCTGATTCTCTATGGTGGCGGCGATCCTTCGCTGTCGGCACGTCGCTACCCCTACGATCGGGAGAAGCCCTTTGAGGAAGATCTTCTGCTTCCTTTGCGAGAGATGGCCCGGCAGCTCAAAGATAAAGGCGTACGTCACATTACGGGCCGCATCCTTGGCGACGATACCCAACAGGAATTCGACCTCATCCCGAACGGCTGGTCTGCTGACGATGGGCTTTTTGAATACGGTGCGCCGGTCTCCGCTCTCAGCTTCAACGACAACATCTTCGAGCTCAAGGTATCGCAGAAGGGCATCACGCTCAATCCGGCAGTGGAGTACTTTGCTTTCCTCAATCAGGTGACTGCCCAGCCAGACAAAGCCCGCCGCGTCCGAATTGACCGCCAACCCGGTTCGCGGACCGTCGTCCTTAGCGGCAATCTTCCTCCTGATGCCAAAGAGTACTCGAATGAACTCGCGGTAGAGGACCCTGCACTTTACGCAGCCGTCGCCTTCCGCCAGGTCTTGAGAGAAGAAGGCATCCGCGTCGACGGCCCCGCTGAGGCACGCCACATTGCTCCGGCAAGTCTTGAATCCTTCGAACTCGCCCGGCGCGAATCCCCTGCCCTGCCCGACCTGTTGAAGGTGGTCGACAAAGTGAGCCAGAACCTCCACGCGGAACTGATGCTGCGGGCGGCTCGACAGAAAATGTCTTTCACCGACTTCCTGAAGCTGGCGGGCATCGACGAAAAGGAGATCAGCTTCGAAGACGGGTCTGGCATGTCGAGGCTGAATCTGGTGACACCCAAGGCCGTGGTCCAGCTCTTGAGCTTTATCGGGAAACAAGGCCAGCTTGAACTCTTCCGGGGCTTTCTTCCCGTTGGTGCAGAAGACGGAACCTTGCGCAACCGCTTCGACAAATCCCCAAAAGCAAAGGCGATCCAGGGCAAGACCGGCAGCCTCTCACACGTGTCCGCGCTGGGCGGATATGCCGAATCCAGGCGCTACGGAACCATTGCATTTCAGATCGTTGCCAACAATTACACAGCACCTACCCAAGAGGTGAGGACCGCCATCGATCGAATCGCGTTAGCATTGTTGCAGTAGCAATCTGATGCTGAAGAATCAAACACCCGAATACAACA
>JAPKYY010000724.1 GCA_026394095.1 Acidobacteriota bacterium
CTTTTCCCGGAACTGGAGCGTTACCGGCTCCTACACCTGGTCGAAGAGTATCGACAATGCAATCAATGCAGGCACCGCTAATGTCGGCGTCATCAATAATCCCTTCAACTGGAATAGCGATCGAGGGCGCGCCGACTCAGACCGTCCTCACGCCCTCGTGGTTTCATACCTATGGGACATGCCCCGGCTAAAAGGTTGGAATCCCTTGCTACGGCATCTGCTCGGTGGTTGGCAGAACAACGGAATTGTAAGCGCCTACTCGGGGCTCACCTATTCCATCTCTGCAGGCATAGATCAGTCGTTGACCGCCAATGGTGCTGATCGCGCCGATGTCGCTGGCAACTGGCAATTGCCATCAGACCGCCCCAAGGGTGAACAGATTCTGCGCTGGTTCAATCAAGCGGCCTTCGTGCTTCCAGCAGAGGGCACCTTTGGCAACAGCGGGCGCAACAACATGCGCGGCCCCGGCAGCGCAAATGTCGACTGGGGTTTGTTCAAGCAGATCCCGATTGTGGAACGGCACACGCTGCAGTTCCGCGCGGAGTTCTTCAATCTCTTCAATCGCACCAACCTGGGTCTGCCGAACAACAATTTGCAATCGGCGCAGTTTGGGCGAATCACAAGCGCGGGTTCACCGCGTGTAATCCAATTTGCGCTCAAGTACGCTTTCTAGATGATGATGCAACGACTTCAAGGCAAACGAGCGCTGGTGACGGGCGGCTCTTCAGGAATCGGCTTGGCGGTCGCAAATGCGTTTCTCGAAAACGGCGCGCAGGTAACAGTGGGGGATTTGAGCCAGCCGGCTGAAGACCTGGATTTTACGCCCCTGGACGTCTCGGATTGGGAGTCCGTACAGCAAGCCATGAAAGCTTGCGGCCCTATCGACCTGCTGGTCAACTGCGCTGGCATCATGCACGTTGGCAAGCTGCACGAGGTGGATCCGGCCGATTATGAGCGGATTCAGGCGGTAAACGCCCGCGGCACCTTTTTCTGCTGCCGCGCGGCGATTGATTGCATGCGAGCCGCAGGCCGAGGCAACATCATCAACCTTGCGTCGGTGGCTTCGCTGATTGCAGTGGAGAGGCGCTTTGCCTACTGCGTCAGCAAAGGCGCGGTGTTGGCTTTGACGCGTGCGATTGCCATCGACTACGCGGCGGAAGGGATCCGGGCTAACGCAATCTGCCCTGGTACCGTCGATACACCCATGATTCGCGGGTACGTCGACAAATACTTCAGTGAAGACGTGGCCGGCACCATCGCCACGCTGCACGCGCGCCAGCCGGTGGGGCGCATGGGTAAGGTAGAAGAGATAGCCAGCCTCGCGGTCTATCTCGCTAGCGATGAGAGCGCGTTTCTCACCGGTGCGGCGATTCCCATTGACGGTGGGTGGACAGCAAAATGAAGATCACCCGCTTGACTTGCGGAGTGCTCGAAGCGAACTGCATCTGCGTCACCATTCCCAACTTCCGCGCGCTAGAATTGCTCGGTGCCGGTTTGCCATTCTTTGACGAGTTATGCGGCGTTTGCATAGATCGAAGGTTCATTGCGTTGACCGAAGCTCCCGGGCTCGGTATAACGCTCGACGAGGACATCGCGCGCCACTACCCAAAACCGGGTGAGGAGTTCTTTTAATGATTGTTGCTGCTTTGCTCTTGCTTACCGCCAGCGTTCACGAAGTCCGGCCCGGCCAAAACGCGCAGGCCATCGTCGATGCGGT
>JAPKYY010000658.1 GCA_026394095.1 Acidobacteriota bacterium
GAGCCAGGATCTCGTTGATCCCGTAAGCTCCCAGACGCTGAGGCCCACCGAGGGTAAAGGTGAGCAGGCTGGATGACAGAGGCCCAAAGATGCTGCCACCTGAGAAGCCGGTGATAAGCGAGTTCTGTTTCGAAATAGGCAGCGCAAAGCTGGTATTGAGTTCGCTCAGGCTGTAGCCGAAGGAAGGGTAGTATTCAGCGCGAGCTCTCAGACGAACCCCGCGCCGGGCGACGATCGCGTCGTCCTGGCCTTCGTAGGAATAGCGCATGGCCAGAGCGTCCCGGCGAAAGCCTATGGTGCTGAGCTGTGGAATCGGAAGGCCGATACGCTGATTGGCTTTGTACCAGTTGAACTGATAGCCCAAACGAAGTTCTGAGAAGCGGTTGATGGCGATGCCCGTATCCATCGCAGCCCCTTGCTGCCGGAGGCGATAGTTTGAGATCGGCTGGCCTAGCAGGTAGAGATCGAAGGGGTTGCTATCCACATAAACGCGAGGAGCGATAAAGAAGCGGCTATTCGGCGTTACCGGTTTGTAGAGTTCGCTTGATGCACCGAAGCGAGCGCCGAACCATACATCACTGCGTAGCTCACTGCGGAATCCCCAGAGATCCAGCCAGGTGATTCGCGCACCGAGCGAGAAGCGAGTATCAGTGGAATCGACACCATTGATTTCCACACCCGGGCTCAAAAAGATGGGGCCACCGGGTTTTGGTGTGGCCGTAACTTCGAGGCCCGACTTTCCATCCTTAATGGCCTGTTGATAGCGAAGACTGGCAAAGCGGCCAAGACCAACAATTTTAGTGAGCTCAGATTCAAGCTCTTTCGGATCATCAAGGTCAGCCAGCCGTTGCCTGACAGACGCATCGGCGCCCAGCACAGAGACGAAGTTCGGTGGCTCAGTTGGAGCCTTCCGAACCTTGGACATACGCGCCCGTTGGAAGTCCTCGTAGTCTTTGGGGTCGAGGGCAAAGCGCCTCAGCACGTTAGCTTTGAGCTCGGCAGCCTGCTTGCCGATGGCAACGATCTCGGCACTTTTGGTGTAGTCGGTGGTGCTGTATTTGCCAAGTTCAGCCACGAGAACGACGTCGGCCTGGGTGATGGTTCGCATCTCGGCGGCACCGATCACAACACTGATACTGCGGCCCAGAACTTCGACCATGCTTCCGATCGCCTTGGGATCCACCGGGCCTTTGCTCAGGTGGACAGCAATTACCAGATCGGCACCCATCTGCCTTGCGACATCGACGGGAAGGTTGTCGAGCAAGCCGCCATCCACATAGATACCGCCATCCTTACGCACTGGAGAGAACACGGCGGGGATCGACATAGTGCTGCGCAGAGCTTCGTTGAGCAAGCCGCTGCTCCAGACCTTGCTCTTACCGCTGACGAGGTCGGCGGAGACGCAACGGAAGGGCGTTGGCATTTCGTCAAAGCTCTTGAGGGCCGGGTAGCCGAGAGTCAGGCGGCTGAGCATCAAACCAATTGCGTGACCTTCGTTAAAGCCGGCCGGGAGCTGGAGGCCTTTGCTCACCCCGAGCTCGATGCGGTTTGGGAAAGCCAGCCTGTCTTCTTTGCGCCGATAGGCCATATCACGGAATCTGGACTCTCCGCCAAGCAGGGCAGGCCAATCGGCTTCGCTTGCGATTTTTTGAATTTCCGCTGGCGTATAGCCAGCAGCATAGAGACCGCCGATGAGGCCACCCATGCTGGTGCCAGCGATCTGGTCGATGGGGATGCGATTGGCTTCGAGCCATTCGAGCACGCCAACATGCGCAAAGCCAAGTGCCGCTCCACCTTCGAATACCAAAGCGATCTTGGGTCGCTTTTGTTGCGCACCCAGGGTGGCAACCAGGCAGAGCGTCACGAGGAGGCGATTCATGAGATACGATCCAGCCTCTTGGAGTAAAGGTTTGTACCCTTGAGGTCGCGCAGAGTGACAGTCAGGGCGCGGGTCTTCGAGTCGATTTCAACTTCGCCAAAGAACTGCATGCCCTGAGCTGGAGAGAGGTTGAACTTGCCCTTCTCGGGGGCTTTGAAGTAGGCGACTTCGATGCCGAAGGTTGGGTCCGT
>JAPKYY010001035.1 GCA_026394095.1 Acidobacteriota bacterium
CGCCTGGCCAGAAGTCAATCCGGCCTACCTGATCGAAGACGAAATGGAGATCCCAGTCCAGGTCAACGGCAAGCTGCGAGGCAAGCTCTTAATCGCCACCGGCTCCTCCAATGCCGCTATCGAAGCAGCAGCGTTAGCTGACGAAAAGATCGCCGCCTTCATCGCCGGTAAAGAGGTAGCCAAGATCATCGTCATCCCTGCTAAGCTCGTCAACATCGTCGTCAAAGGCTAATGAAACTGATCCTGATCCTCGCCCTTTGCCTGGTCCCTCTTGGGGCCCAAGACAAAGGGCGTGTCTTCTTGATCAGTCTCGATGGCATGGGCTTCAAGGCCTTCACAGAAGACCCCGCCGCCACCGACATGAAAACCATGCGCCGCCTCGCAGCCGAGGGCATCTCCGCTCCAATGCAAGCGGCCTTCCCGAGTCTAACGGCCCCCGGCCACGCCAGCATCTTCACCGGAGTCTACGGCAACGTAAACGGCGTCACCTCCAACAACGTCCCAGTGACATTTGAGACCCGTGCCAACGGCTTCCGCGCCGAGCAACTCAAAACAGAATTCTTCTGGCTCAAGCCCGGCCGCTCTGGCATGAAGACGGTAGCCCACAATCCCACCCAGGGCTTCCCCTGCACCCAGTTCAACTCCGGCCCCAATGTAACGCTGATGAATGGCTACCAAACCCCCGAAGTCTCCCCTGAGAAACTCGTAAAAGCGAAAGACGTCACCTGGCTCGACAAAGCCCCCGACGGCTTCGCCACTCCCCTCAAATCCCAACTCCCCATCCGCTACTTCCGCTACGATTCCGGCCGCATCCAGTTCGTAGGGGCCGTCTTCGCCAAAGGCTTCCACTACGACACAATCCGAATGACCGCATACAGCGGCAAGCGTTATGTCGATGTTGAGCGAAAGGAATCAGAAACCGAACCAGTCCGCACCGGCAACAAAACCCGGCCACTCGCCCGCTACTTCAGCGAAGGCCTGCCCATAGCCGACATCACCGCCGTCCACTTCCGCCTCTTCGAGTTGAACGCCGAAGGTACAGACTTCCTCCTCTACCAGACTCAGGCGAAAGAAATCAGCATCTGCGAAGACGGCGACACCCAGGCCACCAAGTTCAAACAAAAGCTGCTAACTACAACCGGAGCCTTCATCGGAAACGGTGCCGGCGGCCTCTACACAAAGGGCGAACTAGGCGTCCCCTACACCGACGGCCTGGCCGAGCGCCGCTTCTTAGAAACTCTAGAACTCCACGCTCGACAAACCATGCGCCACACCAGAGCGCTCCTGGCCGAATACGATCCCAGGCTCCTGGTCGACTACATCAGCACCCCCGACGACATGCTCCACAACTGGTGGGGCAACAACGACAAGATGATCGAGCCCTACCGCCGCTGGGGCTACCAGATCATCGACGAAAGACTAACCCAGCTAAGCCAGCTACTCAAAGAAGAAGACCATATAGTAGTAGTCAGCGACCACGGTATGA
Organism: Acidobacteriota bacterium; assembly: GCA_026394095.1. Classification (GTDB taxonomy): domain Bacteria; phylum Acidobacteriota; class Terriglobia; order Bryobacterales; family Bryobacteraceae; genus Bryobacter. The sequence continues at coordinate 1,487 of JAPKYY010001035.1, forward strand.
CAGCTATGCATACCGAACTACGCATCAACAAGCTACTGGAAGAACTAGGCTACAAAGGCCGCATCGCCGCACAAGACCATTTCCTGATAGCCAAAGACAAAGACCCCGCACTCCTCGAAGAAGTGAAGCAAAAGCTGGACAACTTCCGAGACGGCGAAACCAAAGTCTTCACCGAGTGGTTCTGGCCCAAAGAAGCCGCAACAAAATTCGGCATCGGCGGCCCCTTCGGCGGAGATCTCTACTTCGATCTAGCCCCAGGCTATAAATCCGCCAGCGGAACAAACAAACCAACAATACAAAAGCTAGAGAGAGTAAAAGGAGAACACGGCCCCCTACCAACCCGCCCCGACCTCCAAGCCCTCTTCATAGCCTACGGCCCCAATCTCCACTCCCGAGCCGCCTCAATGAAAACCACCAACATTGCCCCCCTGGTCCTCACCCTACTCGGCTTCTAGTTGTCCCACGTTTCAAACCACGCTTGCGCTCGCGAACACCCGAAAGCTTCTCAGGCTTTAGTTCTAGCAAGGGATTGAATGTTCAAGTCCTGGCGTTTGCAACAAGTTAATTCTTGTTTTCACAAGTTGTTAGGCTGTGCATTTGAGCTTTACTTGGCTTGGCGAAGTGCATCATCTCGTTTTGACAAGTTCATTCATAACTACCCTTTGGTAGACCTCTTAAGAAGCGCCTATTAATACGATGCCAAAGCGCTCAGAATCGAGTTTGCAATGGTAGGATATCCGAAATGGATCTGAACTCTGTGAGGAAAATGATTGCGGATTGCAAATATGATCTGCCATTGACCTGGCCTCCAATCAAAGATCGTTTGATATTGGCGACTGAGAAATCGGATTGTTGCAGATCAGATTCGTTGCTGGTTAGGAGCCGAGATGGTGGATACGTATCGAGGAACTGTCTAAAATGTGGGAGGCCAGCCCACGTAGCAAAAAAGCATATTCCCTATCTGAACTGCAATGGCTGCCTAAAGGACAGAGGCGAGAATTCAGTCGAATTCATTCTGAAGGCCGACAACTATTGGGGAAAGTGTGAAGTCTGTTTGAGGGAATGGGAGCTCGCGGAAATCATCCCACCCTGGCATGAACTTTTTGAATCCAATGGATTGGTCGCTCCAGGTGATTTAGGGTTTCAGCGTTAAACCTAGCAACGTGGACAGCCTTCCGTGGGGCGGCTGACTCACGGAATGCCATCAGCCTGATGTGTCCCAGCGCTATTCGTCCATTTTCCTCAATGTTCTTGAGGTTTTTTTCTTATTCCCCGTTCAAGCTGACCCCTGGCCTTCCAGATCAAATTCGGCCCCATGCCGCGAAAGGGTTGAGACTCAACTGCTTAGTTCAAGCTGCAAAACTCTCCCTAAAGTCAGAATTGCGCAAAAACAACGGTAGGGACGCACCCACCTGCACCATCCCCAAAATTACTCTGCGACTAATGTGCACTAAGCCGCGCGCCCCAGCGTGATCTTGTCGGCCCCGGCCTCGTGCCTGAGACTAACCTATCCTTTGCACTGGTCTCGAAAGCCAGGAAAGCTTTCAGCGAAATCTCTCAATTGGAGAACTTGACTCAAACGCATTAGCGTAGCCAGTTTTCGCAGATCAGTGTTTTTACCATTGCGAATTCCCGTTCGTTGGCCGTCACCAGCGTTGCACCAGGAGCGAGGGCGTGGGCGGCAATAAGCAGATCGTTCGAGCCGATCACTTTACCCTTTTCTTCGAAGCGGCTGC
>JAPKYY010000250.1 GCA_026394095.1 Acidobacteriota bacterium
CAGTAGGCAATGCCTGTCTCACCCGGATGCTGTGTGGGTGTAATTGCGCTCCAGTCCGTAGTAGTGAATGGGACTTCGTCGATTTTCATTGCTTCTCAGAACTTGGGGAAAACTACGGGCAGAGCCTGGTCTGCAGTCCAAATGCAGCGGTTGTTGTGTCCACACAATGGCACCGTCACGAAGTTATGATCTTTTGCCTTGAGTTTTGTGACGTGGGCAAAGTAGCCCTTGGCGCGGTCGTAGCGGGTGGGGCCCTGGGCCATTGAGATGCAACTGGAATCGAAGCCGGCAATCGGCAAAGTGTCGAGTTCTCCCATCAGATAGGTGACAGGCCGCGAGAGGAGCTGCTTGCGGATCTGGTCGGCATTGAGGGCGGCGGCATAGCCTTTTAGGTTGTCGAGACCATGCATCCATGAGTTGTAGGTAGTGCAGTTGCGGCCATCACCATAAGGACGAAACTCTTCATCACACTTGCCTTTGGTGTCGCAATGAAAGTCGCGGGGCAGGCGCAGAGCATCGAGATAAACGTAACTTGAGGGGTTGGATACTACGTAACGCACCGGCACTCGAAGCGTTTCGTGAACCTTGTTGGCCGCTGCATAGCGTTGGGTAATTTGGCCGCCGGCAGAATGGCCACTTACGACGATGCCCTTCAGGTTGGGGAAATTTTTTTCGTCTGCCAGCTTCTTCAGTAATTCGTCGAGGACGTCGTAGGAATATACGCCCTTTTGATTCAGCGCTTCAAAACCGTTTTTCCAATCGCCACAATCCCAGGCGATTTCTCCCGCAGCCAGGGGGTCTTTGCAGGCTGCGCCTTTGTTTCCCGCATAGCGTGGGGAGATAACGATGGTGTTTTCCAGTGCCCCTGCCAGAAACGCGGCAGCCATTCCAGTTGAGAAGTAGTCATGGGCATTGCGACCGGCTCCATGAATGATGATCATCGCTCGTTCAATTGTCTCGTTCCGCTTGTCGAGCGGGTAGTTTCGATAAAGCAGGGAAAATTTTTTTTCGTCCCCTAGCATTAGCTTTTCGGTGCACTCGGGTGTTGCTGTTGAGCAATACTGGCCGAAGGAGGCTGTAAGAAAGAGGAAAAATAGAGTCAACTTTTTCATGGCGTTAGAATCTTACCAGTATGCGACAAGCAGTGATTGAAGGCGGATTCGGTATTGAGCGGGTGGTGTGGCGCGAGGTGGAAGATCCTGCGCCCGGGCCGGGACAAGTGCTGGTGCGCGTGCGCGCGACGTCTTTGAATTACCGTGACTATCTTGTTGCCAAGGGGCAGTACAACCCGAAGATGCCGCTGCCTCGGGTGCCTCTGAGTGACGGGGCTGGAGAGGTTGTGGCTCTGGGTGCCGGGGTCAGTAATTGGGCGGTTGGGGATCGTGTCGCAGGGATTTTTATGCAGACCTGGCTCGATGGACAATACCGTGATCTTTACGGCAAGTCGGCGTTGGGTGGTGCGATTGATGGGATGCTTGCTGAGCTGGTTGTGCTTGATGCACACGGGCTGGTTGCGATACCCGATCATTTGAGTTTTGCCGAGGCAGCGACGTTGCCTTGTGCTGCGGTTACAGCCTGGAATGCGCTATTTGAGAGTGGAGACGTGAAGCCTGGGGATACGGTATTGGTGCAGGGATCTGGCGGAGTGAGCGTGTTTGCGTTGCAGTTTGCCAAGGCTGCCGGAGCTCGCGTGATTGCTACGTCCAGCCAACCGGCCAAGATGGAGCGGCTCAAGGCGATGGGTGCGGACTGGGTTCTCAACTACAAGGAAGAGCCCGAGTGGGGAAAGGTGATCGCCAAGGCTGGTGGGGTGGATCATGTGGTTGAAGTGGGCGGGATTGGGTCGCTAGAGCAATCGATTGTTGCAGTTCGTGCGGGTGGGCAGGTGAGTGTAATTGGTGTTTTGACTGGAGTTGCTGGCAGCTTGAATATCGCTCCGATTCTGCACAAGCATCTGCATGTGCAGGGAATTTATGTTGGCTCGCGCGCGATGTTTCTGAATTTGTCGCGTGCACTTTCACAGAATCAGATCAGGCCTGTGATCGATTCTGTATTTTCGGGAGTGCAGATACAAGAAGCCCTGCGCCATATGGAAGGCGCAGGGCATTTTGGCAAAATTGTCGTCGAAGTCTAGACGTCGAGATTACGTACGTCGAGCGCGTTGTCTTCGATGAACTTGCGGCGATTCTCTACGTCGTCGCCCATGAGCGTCGAGAAGATTTCGTCGGTTTCAACCAGATCCTTGAGATCAACACGTAACAGTGTACGGCCTTCCATGTTCATGGTTGTCTCCCACAACTGTTCTGCGTTCATCTCGCCCAGACCCTTGTAGCGGCTTACGTTGACATCACGCATGCCTTCTTCTTTGGCTCTGGAGAGCAAGGTGCGCCAGTCGTCTACCTGTTCGCGGCCGCCACTTTCTCTGACGAGAAAGAAGGGGGCGATGTTCTGCAAGGCAACCTGCTTGACGATGGCACGCATGCGGCGGAATTCTGCCGAAGCGGCCAGTTCAATACCAATGTTGCGTTGTGCTTTGGTGGAATCAAGGAAGTGCAGGAAGAAGGTGGAGTGCTCTTCATCCTTTTCAATGTGAGACTCGATGCCCTTTGCTGTTAGCAGAGCCTGGAGCTTCACAAGTTCGTCTTCGCTCGAGAAGTTTTCTTTGCTGTCGATGTTGCACTCTTGCGAGAGCAGGATCTCTACAACTTCAGCGCTGCGAACGCGGCGTTCGGTCTTCTTGGTAACCTGTGCGAGTTCATCAAGGGCGGCCAGGAAATTGCGCATCTCCGCGCCTTCAATCAAATTTCCGTTGGCTTCGATCTTGATGTTGTCGCTGGCACGTCGCAGGATTTCTTTTGTGAAATCTGCTTCGTTCTTGATGTACTTCTCCGTCTTGCCCTTCTTGATACGGTAGAGCGGCGGCTGTGCGACAAAGACGTGACCGCGGTCGATCAGTGCCTGCATGTGCCGGTAGAAGAAGGTAAGCAGAAGAGTACGGATGTGACTACCGTCGACGTCTGCGTCGGTCATGATGATGATCTTGCCGTAGCGTAGCTTGGCGATATCAAAATCATCTTTGCCGATGCCGGTGCCGATGGCGGTGATCATGCAACGAATTTCTTCGTGGCCGAGCATCTTGTCGTAGCGGGCTTTTTCGACGTTGAGGATCTTGCCGCGAAGCGGCAAAATTGCCTGATACCGGCGATCGCGACCGCCTTTGGCGGTGCCGCCTGCCGATTCACCTTCGACCAGGAAAAGCTCGCAACGAGTGGGATCTTTTTCCTGACAGTCAGCGAGTTTACCGGGTAGACCCACACCATCGAGCGCACCCTTACGGCGCGTCAAATCGCGGGCTTTGCGGGCAGCTTCGCGCGCACGGGCTGCGTCGATTGCTTTACCCACAATCTTCTTCATCACCGCAGGATTCTTGTCGAAGTATTCCTGCAGCTTTTCGTTGATGATCTGCGTAACCTGACCGGCAATGTCGCTGTTGAGCTTGCCCTTGGTCTGGCCTTCAAACTGGGGCTGCGGCAACTTGACGCTGATGACGGCCGTCAGGCCTTCACGTACGTCGTCGCCGCTGAGCTTTTCTTTTACGTCCTTGAACAAGCCGGCATGATCTCCGGCCCAGTTGATCGTACGCGTCAGAGCCGTACGGAAACCGGTCAAGTGAGTGCCACCGTCCTTGGTGTTGATGTTGTTGGCAAAGGTAAAGAGGGTTTCGGAATAGCCGTCATTGTACTGAAGGCCAATTTCCATGTAGACCTTACCCTGATCTCCTGCCAGATCACGTTCGCCCTCAAAGTAGATCGGCTTCTCGTGCAGGACCTGCTTGCCTTTGTTGAGATGCTTGATGAATTCGGCGATGCCGCCTTCATAGAGGAACTCGTGTGATTTACCCTCTTCGCGTTCGTCGAGGATGTTGATCTTGAGGCCCTTGTTGAGGAAGGCACGTTCGCGCAGGCGAGTGGAGATGGTATCGAAGTTGAATTCGATCGTATCCATCACGGTGTTGTCAGCCTTGAAGGTGATCTTGGTGCCAGTCTTCTTGCCTGACTTGCCAGTTGCCTTGAGCGGAGCCTTGGGCACACCACGCTCGTAGTCCTGCTCCCAGGTTTGCCCTCCACGCCAGATTTCAACATGCAGCCATTCGCTGAGGGCGTTGACGCAGCTTACGCCGACGCCATGGAGCCCGCCGGAAACCTTGTAGCTGTTGGAATCGAACTTGCCGCCGGCGTGCAGTTTGGTCAATACGACTTCGGCCGCAGAGACGCCTTCGGTTTGGTGGATATCTACGGGGATGCCTCGGCCGTTATCTGACACCGAGATCGAGCTATCCGTGTGGATGACTACATTGATTTCGGTACAGTGTCCAGCCAGGGCTTCGTCGACAGAGTTATCAACTACTTCATAGACCAAGTGATGAAGGCCCATTTCACCGGTGGAGCCGATGTACATGGCAGGACGCTTTCGTACTGCCTCGAGGCCTTCGAGAATCTTGATACTGGATGAATCGTAAACTTGGTTTTCAGCCATTGGGTGGGTTGTCAGATGCGCATCGGCATCACGACGTAGCGGTAGGTATAACCTACCTCTCCCCCTTTCTTGTCGCCTTCGCCCGCGGCAGCGGGTCGCATTTCTCCGGCACTCTGTGCGTCGTTAAAGAGGAAGCTAAAGCCACCCTCGGCACTTGCGCCCAAAAATTCAAGCAGGTACTGTGCGTTGAATCCGATATCAACAGCAGGCCCTGAGTATTCAATCGCAATCGTTTCTTCGCTCTCGCCCGTATCGGACATCGAAGAGAACACTTTCATTTCGCCATCGGCAAACTGCAGGCGAATCGCCTTCGAGCGTTCTTCAGAGAACTGACTGACACGCTGGATGGTGGTTTTGATTTCGTCCTTGCCCAGGAATACCTGATGCGTTTGCGTTTTGGGCAACACGCGATCAAAGTCTGGGAAGTTGCCGGTGAGCTTGCGGCTCAGAAGCAGACGCTCGCCGAGCTGGAAAAAGAGATGGTTGTCGTCGCCGCTGAACTGAAAGACAGCTCCGTCTGCGGCATCTGAGGAAAGCTTGAGCAGTTCCTGCATCGCCTTCTTGGGCAGCAGTGTTTTGTAGACGCCTTCAACTGCGGGGTTAGAAACCTTGTTTTCGACCAAAGCCAGACGATGACCGTCAGTGGCCACCATAGTGAGCGCCTTGTCGGTCATTAGAAGCTGTGCTCCGTTGAGCGTAAAGCGGCTCTCTTCGCTTGAGATGGCGAAGATGGTCTTCTGGATCATCGAAGACAAAACGGACGCAGGGATCTCGCCTAGCGAGGGCGGCATCTGCGGCAATTCCGGGTAGCTCTCACGGGACATGCCCGCAATGCGTGAACGGGACCGGCCACAGACGATATTGGCCCACTGGTTATCCATCACCTTGAAGTTCACTTCCGCATCGGGGAGCAAACGGATGTAGTCGAGCAGGCGGCGTGCCGGTAACGTGCCGGAGCCAGCCTTGATGATCCGTGCAGGGCAGGAGCAGCGTACGCCGAGCTCAAGATCTGTCGCTGTTAAATGGATCATCCCGTCGCCCGTCTCGATCAGGACGTTCGACAGGATCGGGATGGTTGTCTTCTTTTCGACTACCCCTTGGGAGAGATTCAACTCTCTGACCAGGTCTGATTGCTTTACGCTGAATTCCATTCGTTGGTGGTCCTTACCTACTACAAGAAGACAAGATATTTATATATATGTTCTAAGAACCGTAATAGTCGGTCCTGTCGAAATGTGGATATCTCTCTAAATTATACAAAACAAAAATGCTTCCCGCTACGCCTGATGACGAAAACCCTGTTATCGATTCCTTCAGAAAACCCGTCCACGGTCCGATTTACTATTCCTTAGTGTGAGCGAATAGGAAGCGAAACTGTGGAAAACGAGCTATCACGAATGGAATGAGTCGATTAGGCTGTGGAGAAGTCTGTTCAAATCCTGGTCCTTGTGCCTCAAATCGTCAATTTTGTGGATTGAGTGAAGCACGGTGGTGTGATGCTTATTTCCGAGTGTCCGCCCTATTTCAAGCAACGAAGCGGTTGTGAGTTCTTTAGCCAGGTACATCGCAATCTGGCGCGGGTAGGCAATACGGCGTTCGTTCGACTTCTGTTTCAGTTGGGCTGGCAGTAAGTCGAAGCGATCGGCGACTGCCTTGAGGATCGATTCGATTGAGATGCGCTTCTCGCTGTTCTGAGTGAGGTGCTTCAGAAGCTGCTTGGACATCTCGAGGGTAATGGGGGTGCCAGTGACTGAGGAATAGGCCATCAGCTTCACCAGTGCCCCTTCCAGCTCGCGAATATTCGATTTGGTTCGGGTAGCGAGGAAGATTCGAACATCCTCCGGCAAATTCATGCCTTCGCTCTCGGCCTTCTGGTCGAGAATCGCCATCTTGGTTTCCAGATCTGGCGGCTGCACATCAACAATCAGGCCCCACTCAAAGCGGCTGCGCAATCGTTCTACCAGGCCTGAGACTTCCTTCGGTGGTGAATCTGATGAGATTACGATCTGCTTCTGATTGTCGAAAAGCTCGTTGAAGGTGTGGAAGAATTCTTCCTGAGTGCGCTCTTTACCCCCGATGATCTGGATATCGTCGATCAGGAGAACGTCAGCTGAGCGATAGAACTGATGGAAATAGGGCATTTTTTCCATCCGGATGCACTGGATCATCTGGTTCATGAATTTTTCGCTCGTCGTGTAGACGATCTTCATGCCTGGATGCTCGGTTAAGAGGTTGCGACCGATTGCGTGCATCAGATGGGTTTTGCCCATGCCGACTCCGCCGTAAATAAACAAGGGGTTGTAGCTGCGTGAAGGCCGCATGGCGACAGCGTGAGCTGCTGCATGAGCAAACTGATTGCAGCTTCCGACTACGAAATTGTCGAAGGTAAATTTGGGGTTGAGATGCGCAACCGGCTGTGAAAAGAGGCTTTCGATGCTCTGCGGTGAATCCGAGTAGGCGTGATTCAGCCCATTGGGCTTTGCATAACTCATTGAAGTGCGTTCTGGTACGACTTCGAGGTTGTAGATCACGTTGCGGAAGGGAAGGCTTAGATGACTGATTGCCTGCTTGACTTGCACTGGATATTCACGCTCGAGCCACTCGCGGGTTGCCTCATTTGGAACGGAGACGAAGATAGTTTCGCCGTCGGTCTTGGCAAGGGTCGTTTTCACGATCCAGTTCTCGAAACTCTCCGCACTCAGAGAGGCTGCCAGCGTTTGTTTTACTAGTTCCCAGGCGTTCATTTTAGATGCAACTATTCCACCGCGTTAATACAACAGACCGTCAAAGCGCAAAAATCCCACAAGTTTTCCACAGCTGTGGAAAAGTGGGGGACGATTAGATTGAATTGGAGATCTTTCAGACCTAGAGGATGCTCCAGAGCCAGCGACCGTTACTGCGCTGTAGGCCTGCGATTACAAAGTCTAGCACATATAGAGAATGTGGCAAGAGAAAAACTTTCATTTTTTAAGTGTTTTATAATCAACAGTTTAGAATATTTTTCGTAGGCTTCTCGATAGTTGACAAATCGGTTTTGTAACAAAGGATTCACGCTTGACTGCAGGGCGATTTGACAAGTGGGCCCCCGGTCGGCGATACTACATTTTGGGCGTTGCTTCGGTAACAGTCCTGCTCCTGTGCGGGAGTAACTCAGCTGGTAGAGTGCAACCTTGCCAAGGTTGATGTCGCGAGTTCGAGTCTCGTCACCCGCTCCACTTCATTTGCTTTCGCCTGAAGTGACTGGAATTACACCATGGTATAGGTGGGTCTTTTTGTGATTTAGAATCTTTTCAGCTTGGGCCAGTTCATGATTCAGCGGCACGGCAGCCAAGAGCGGCTCGCGAAATAATTCGCTGCAGACGATCTCTGCGTGGCGGATGGGCAAGGCGAGAATGGCCAGATCCAGTTCTCCGCGCCGCAGTAGCTCGATCAGATCGTCTGTCATGGCCTCGGTGAGGGTGAGGTCAATTCTGGGGTAGCGGCGCTGAAATTCAGCAAGGGGCTTTACCAGCGAATAGGGAAGCACCGTTGGAATGACGCCTACTCTCAACTCACCGGCATCTTCAGACTTCAATCCTTCAATTGCAGTACGGGCTTCTTCTGCTTCGCGCAGGATGCGTTCTGCCGAGATTTGGAGTGATTGCCCGTAGGCAGTGAGTTTCAGGCTTCTGCCGAGGCGATCGAATAAAGAAATGCCCAACTCCCGTTCCAGCTTTTGAATTTGCTGAGACAACGAGGGTTGGGCAATTCCTAACTGGTCTGCCGCACGGACAAAGCTGCATGTGCGAGCCACGGCCAGAAAATATCGCAACTGTTGGAATTCCATGTATCTCCTACGGATCGCTTTCATGCAGATTCAGCCTGCATTAATGGCATTTTAGCCTGTAGCAATCATGGAGACGTGTGCCCTAATATTCAGTGATTCCGGATATTGGTTTTGGCTCGCCATAGATGAAATCATCAATCGCTACCCCATCGGGGGCTGGAAAGGGGATGTCGCGTGTGTCCATTGGCTGGTCGCCACTGTTTAGGCGCACCGAGACAATGCAGGCGGTACGGAAGCGGACACCGATAAACGAAAATGCTTTAGACCGAACCAGTGATAGAGCAGGGAAAAATTTGCGTGTGGTTCCGTCGTTGAGATGCACCTCAAGAAAGCTCTGACCGCCTCGGTCCACGTCGAGGAATACAGCTCCAAAGCCTGCAACGCAAGCGACGTTATCCGTACCTGGGATTTTGAATTCAATATCGGTGATAGTGCTGCCGATTGGCGAAAAGAACTTCTGGTTGCTGAAAGGTGCGAGTTCTATCATCCCCCACTCGTCTCGCGTGATATCCCGCATCAGGAAGCTTGGCGAAGACTCATCACCGGAAACCTTCAGGGCCGAGCCAGGAGTGGACATTACGAGACCTCGCGGTGATGTCTTGTGAAAGAAATCACCCGGGAGGTTCGGGTTACCGAGTGTGCCACCAACGCCATCCCAATTGATCTCACGGCGGCCTGCCGGGAACGAACGTGCCTCGTTCGGGTTGAGTTCGCCCAAGGCTTGGCGAAACCGGTCTACCTCGCTTTGAATCGAGCTTGCACTTGGACCCGTTGCCGAATGCAACCATTGGTCAACTTGGCCAGACAGTGGCATGCCGAGGCATAAGAAGGCATTGAAGAGGAATATCTTTCGCATATTACCTGTAGTGCATTCCAGCGGGGGACTGGATCAACACAGGCGAATAATTGTTATTTTGATTTGCATGGAAACGCTCGAAGTGGCTGCTATCAGCGGCCTCGTTGCAATGATTGAAGTCTCTGATGTGGAAGTCTCTGCCGCTTTCTATCAGAAGTTGAGTTTCAGGATTGGCAACCGGGAGCCCGCTACCGGCAAGATGGGCTGGGCCTGGCTCTATTCACCCAAGGTTGAAGATTGGCGCAGAGGGCCCAATCTTATGTTGAGGAAAAGCGAGTCGTCAGCCAAACAAATGCCCCAGGGGCTGATTCTTTATCTTTATGCCGCTCAACTGAAGAGTCTGCGCGAAGAGCTGCTCGGGAAGGGTCTCGAACCATCAGAGATTAGCTATCCACCTTACCTGCCTGAGGGGGTGTTTCAGATCTTCGATCCTGATGGCTATTGCCTGATAGTTGCGCAATCTGGCTCGAATACGCCTTGAGTGGCCGCTACCAGTCGGTGACTGAACCATCCTGCCGGAATGCGGGCATCAGAACCTCATCGCGATAGGAATACTTGCGGGCTTCTGTCTCATTCACATCGATGCCTAGCCCAGGCCTGGTTGGTGCACTGACGTAGCCATGGGTGACGTCGTAGCCACCGGTGACGACATCGAGCCGCCAGGGTACGTCGTTCCATACGATTTCCTGAATGAGGTAGTTTGGCGTGGCAAAGCCGACATGCAGACTGGCGGCAGTTGAGATCGGCCCTTGCGGATTGTGGCAGGCCACGGTTATTGAATAGGTCTCAGCCATGGACGCGATACGGCGTGCTTCCGAGATACCTCCACAATGCGATACATCAGGCTGGATGATCGCGCAAGCACGCTTCTCGAGAAGCTCCCGGAATTCCCAGCGGCCCACCAAACGCTCACCGGTCGCGA
>JAPKYY010000893.1 GCA_026394095.1 Acidobacteriota bacterium
AATGATCTCAACAATATGTAAGCCGCAGGTGATTTGATTGATCTGGCTCGTTCCCTCAAACGTCGAGCTTCAACTGGGAGAGCCTATGCGCGCTGCACCGCGCAAACAAGCAACAAAAATCGTCCGCAACCCCTCTACCAATCTGAAAGTGGGTGATTGAAATGCCGCAACTCCGGGTGAACACACCCAAAAGACTCTTCCTCGCCGGCCTGGCCGCAAGTGCAGCCATCTACGCCACCTACGTCGGCACCACCTGGCTCACCTACGCAAAACGCAAAGCGAAAGATCACGACCCGCTCCTCGACACCTTCATGCCCAATTACGAAGTCGCAGAGCGCCACACCATAAACATAAACGCACCAGCTCACCTGGTCTTCTCCACAGCCCTCCAAACCAACCTCGAAGGCTCTGCAATCATTCGCGCACTCTTCCGCAGCCGCGAGGCGCTCCTCGGCGGCAGCGCCCCACCCCAATCCCCTCCCAAAGGCCTCTTCAAACAACTCACCTCCCTCGGTTGGGGCATGCTCGCACAAATCCCCGGCCAGGAAATCGTCATGGGCGCCGCAACCCAACCTTGGGAAGCAAACCCCGTCTTCCGCCCCATCCCACCCCATGAATTCGAAGCCTTCAGCGAGCCTAACTACGTCAAGATCGCCTGGACGCTAAGCGTCGAATCCCTCAGCCCCACCACCTCAAAAGCCATCACCGAAACCCGCGTCCAAACCACCTCTCCCGAAGCCAGAGAGAAATTCCGTATCTACTGGGCCTTCCTCTCCCCCGGCATCCTCCTAATCCGCAGAGCCCTCTTCCGCCAGATCAAGAAAGAAGCAGAGCTAAACTTCACTCAACCTTGAGGCGCTGGCGGCTCCACTGCCACCCCCGGCGCGCCGCCAAGCTCCAGCGCCCCCTTCTCCACATAAAGCGTCTGCGACGGAAACGCAAAATCAGAATCATGCTTCTTCACAATCTCCATCACCCGCAGCAACAACTCTTCCTGAATCTTCAAAAACTCCGCATGATCACTCGTCAGCACATAGGCGAATAACTCGATATCGAGCGAGTAAGTTCCAAACTTCAAAAACTGCACCCGCCGCCCCTCCGCGCTTACCCGCTCATCGTGTTCGAGCAAAGCCCGCAATTCATCGAGCAAACCACGCATTCCCCCACTCTCCATCCCATACTTCACGCCAATCACGTGCTTAAACAAAATCCGGTCCCGCTGCCCCAGATTCTCGATGTTCATCGTCGCAAGCTGCCCGTTCGGAATATACAAAACACTCCGCTGTACCGTCCGGAACCGCGTCGCCCGCAACCCAATATCTTCAACAGTTCCAACCGTAGTAGCAAACTGGCAACTATCTCCAACCCGGATGCTCTGATCACTCAACAACGACAACCCGCCAAACACATTCTCCAGCGTCTTCTGTGCCGCAAAAGCAATCGCGATACCACCAATCCCAAGTCCAGCCAGTGCCGCCGTAATGTCATAGCCAAAACTCTTCAGACCAATCAGCACAGCACCCACCAGCACGAGCATCTGCACCAGCCTTCGCCCCAGTTGCAAGATCGATTGCGTGGAGCTCAAATTGTTAGCGGTAAGATACTCGCGAATCCTCCGGTCCGCATAACCAATCACATTGAAAATCACCCAAACCCATAACATCAGCCAAAGCACCACCAGCACGCGCGTGTACCAGACCCGGTACACCAGCGGCAAGCCAAGCAACCGGGAAGCAAAATTATGCAGCACCAACCCCACAAATAAAACTGCAGGCAGATTCGGCCGCCGCGACACTTCCCACCTCTCCGGTACCCATCGTGCAAACAGCCAAACCAATCCCCACGCCAACCCCATAGCCACCGGCAATGCAATCAAAATCGCCAGCAACACCCAAACCGGCATCGACCAAAAATGACGATCGATCAACCCTCGAGGCTAGATCCCTTCTACCCCTGGAAAACCAAACTCCGAAAACTGCTGCGGTGCCAACTCCACCGTCTCCCGGCTCAAAAGCCAAACCTGCTGCCCACCCTCAGCCACCCGGATCATCACTACCGGGCTCGATTGCTACGCCCCCACCACGGCCCCAACCGTATCCCGGTCCACCGTCATCCCGTCATCCCCGTTCCCTTCCGGCTTCGAGCTGATCGAATCCAGATTCCCCACAAACCCACGGTCCAGCACAAAGAGTAATTCCCGTGCCAACTCAACGCGTTCCCTCTCCCCTACCTCGGGAGCAAACTGCAAATACCGCGTCGCCTTCGTGAAATTCCCTTCATGAGCACTCCGCAAAAAGCCCATGAAGCTCGATTTCGGCGTCGTCCGGCCCAGCCGGTCCAGCGCCGTTTGCCCGCTCGCCAGCCCACTCAGCACAAGAATTGCAATCCAGATCCGCATAGCTTCTCCCACCATAACCCCATTTTGTGACACGGGAGTGGGTCAATCTGTGTCCCACTGCCACACCCCACCCTTGAAAACCAGAATTAAATGCTTTAGAATCAATAAAGTAATTCGGTAGTTTGCGTGCTACCGATTAGGATGGAAAGATCATGTCGCGCCGCTGTGCCAGCCTCCCTCTCGTCACCACGCTCCTTGCGAGCCTGACGCTAGCGCTGTCTGCAGCCACCCTCGAGCAACTTTCCGAAGCCCGCCTGATCGACGAATCCACCGAAATCGTCCGCGGCACAGTCACCTATTGCAACCAGACCTACCGCCAACCAGTCATCTGGACCGTCTGCGAAGTAGCTGTAACAGAACGATTTAAGGGTCAGCAAGCCTCTAAAATCCAGGTCGCCATCCCCGGCGGCACCGCCTCCGGCTTCCGCCAGAGCTTCGAAGGCTCACCTACCCTCACCCGCAACACCGAATACTTATTCTTCCTCTGGCAGGGCAAGAGCGGCCTCAAGCAAATCATGGGCCTCAGTCAGGGCCTACTCAACATTGTCAAAGACGCAAACGGCAACCTGATGGTCGCCCGCGCCAAAACGGAAGACCGTATGGTCACCCCCGAAGGCCAGCCCGTAGAAGACCCCGGCGTAAACATGCCCCTCAACAGCTTGCGCAGCCGCATCACCGCAAGACAGCCCCGCGGAGCACGCCAGTGAGAATCCTCCGCACGCTCCCCCTCCTGGCCATCCTTGCTGCCTCAGCCACCGCTAGCTACCACTTCGTCCGCTACTCCAACCGCTTCGGCTACCAGCAGCCCATCTACGAAAAATTCGACCTGAACGCGCTCGTCAACCGCACCGTCCCCTTCTTCCTCGTCTCTGACGGTCAAGAGAAGTTGGCTCCCGGCGACAATTCCAACGCCTTGATGAGCCAGATCCTGCTCGCCGCCCGCACCTGGAACGACGTCGCCACCAGCGACCTCCGCATCGCCTTCGGCGGTTACGCACCAGCCGCTTCCGGCCCACAAGGCGCCCCCGGCATCGACGTCATGTTCTCAGAAGACGTCCCCCCCGGCGTCATCTCCTACGCCGGCCCCACCGTCAAGGCCGAGACAGACCTCAACGCAAACGAGCCCTTCACCCCCATCCTCCGCTCGCTCGTCGTCTTCCGCAAAGACCTCTCAAACATCAACAGCGTCGCCTACCCCAGCTACTCCGAAGTCTTCTTCCTCAACGCCGTACACGAACTCGGCCACGCTCTCGGCCTCCAGCACACTTTCACCTCGTCGGCGATGTCGACCCAACTTACCCGCGCCACCACCCGCTCGAAGCCCCTCGCCTCAGACGACATCTCGGCCATCTCGATCCTCTACCCCTCGAAAAACTTCGCCAGCCTCTTCGGCTCAGTCACCGGCCGCGTCACCCAGAACGGCAACGGCGTCAACCTCGCCAGCGTAGTCGCCCTCTCGCTCAACGGCACTGCCGTCAGCACTCTCACCAATCCCGACGGGACATATCGCATCCAGGGTGTCCCCCCCGGCCCCTATCAGATTTACGTCCACCCCATCCCGCCTCCCATCCAAGGCCAGGCCACCCCGGGCGACATCATTCTCCCTCGCGATCCAGAAAACA
>JAPKYY010000292.1 GCA_026394095.1 Acidobacteriota bacterium
CCAGCTCCGATATCAAGATGGATATCCAGCAGATCCTGCACCGTCGCCGTGTATTCATCGCGATTGAGGCGGCGCAAGGGCCGCGGGCCAACCGTGATCCCAAGCGAACAAGCCTCGCGCTTCAACTCCGCATCCACCCACTTCGTAAAGCCCTCTCGCGCGTCCAGACTCGGCATCGACGCGCTTTTCGGCGGCATCTCGTGATTCTCAATGCGTGCCTTAAGCCGTACCCAGGAGTGAGTATCCGCCGCAAACGACGCTTTGTCCTTTACCTTTTCCAGATGAAAGCCACCTACACCCGCTTTGCCGGAATGGCATGCACCGCAATAGCTCTTGAGAAATCCCTGCGCCTCATCAAAGCGCATCGGCTCGGCCAGCAGGCATCCAGCAACCGCAAAGAAGTATAGATAAAGGGACAGCTTCACTGGCCACCATTATAGAAGCGGAACTATTGCCGTGCGCAATTCGTATGGATCAGCATGCGATTCATTGCGCTATTCATCTTCGGTTGCCTATGCCTGTCAGCACAAACGATTCGGAAACTGGATGGTTCTAAAATCACCACTCAAGAGGCCGAGACTTATGCCCGCAAGGTGCTGACTGAAGCCAATGTCACCGGCGCTCAAATCGCAATCGTCAACAACGGTCGCCTTGTCTGGAGCATGGCCCACGGCCAGCGTCAGCTCAACCCTGACCTTCCGATGACCAAAGAAACCACTACATGGGCTGCCTCCATTACCAAAGGCGTCTTTGGTGCCTATGTCATGCAACTGGTGGAGCGGGGCGAATTCAACCTCGATACACCGATTGCAAAACAACTAAAAAAGCCACTCAACCAATATCCGGTTTACAGCGAATCTGCCGCAGATCTGGTGAACGATCCCAACTGGCAACTCGTCACCCCACGCATGGCGCTGAACCACACAACGGGTTTTGTGAATTTGGTTTTCTTCGCCCCGGACAAAAAGCTCCACCTCCAGTTCAAGCCCGGCGCACGATACAGCTATTCAGGCGAAGCATTGAACCTGCTCCAATTTCTGATCGAAGAACAAAAGGGCCGCCCCCTCGATCAACTGATGCACGACTCGATCTTCGCCCCGCTCCGGATGACTCATACAGCCATCGCCTTCCGCAAATAATTCGAAGCTAACATCGCCGACCGCTTCAATGACAAAGGCGCCTTCCTTGCCAAGACTCGTCGCAACGCCCGCGCTGCCGGCTCGATGACCACCAGCGCCGAAGACATGGCGGTATTCGCGCAGGCCATTTTCGAGAACAAGATCCTCAAGCCCTCCACGCGCAAGGCCCTCTTCCACCCCTCAATCCAGATTCGAACCAAACGGCAATTCCCCAGCGAAGACTTGACCGAAGGCGCTCAAGCCAAAGAGGTGGGCCTCGCCTACGGCATGGGTTGGGGCTTACTGACAAAGACTAAATTCGGCAAGGCTTTCTTTAAGGAAGGCCATGGCGACGGCGCACAAACGTTTATGATCTGCTTCGAGCGCCACAAGTCCTGCATGATCATTCTCACCAATAGCGACAATGGCGAACGTACATACCGGTCGCTCCTCGAAACTCTCCTCGGCAACACCGTCACGCCCTGGGAGTGGCACGGCTACCCTGCACCGATTACTGCCCCACTGGCGCGTCCAGAAAGTCGCGATTGAGCCGCGTGAACGTGATGCTCTGGTAGCCTTCGGTGCTTCCGCGCTCCCACAGAATGCCGATCGTTGAATCAGCAAGAATCGTAAGGTCGCTATAAGCTGCAAAGCCGCCGTAAACTACCCGCTCGCGATTCCACGTCTGTCCCTCATCTTCACTCACGCGAATCACTAGCTTTTGTCGATTGGCTAGCGCCGGACCACTCCACATCAAAGTTTTCCCGAATCGTTCGATTCCTGTTGCGACTGGCGTAACACCAATTCCTATGCGCGGTCTAAGCCAGGTCTGACCGCCATCTGTGCTGGTGATAAACCAGCGATGGTCGCCATTGTTTTGCCGGGCATCCATCAGCAACTTGCCATCGGCTAGTTCCACCAGTTGATTCTCATTGGTCAGTGCTGGCACGAGTGTCCCTCGTTTCCAGCTTTGGCCGTGATCATCGCTATAGATCACATAGGCCCTCATCAGACCAAGTGACCCCGTAAAACTGCCCACGGTCGCCTGCACGCTAAAGGCATCCGCTTTCATTGCCGCAGGCAATAAAAGTCGCCCCGACTTCATCTGGATCGCCCCACCCGGCCCAAGGAACATCCCTCCCCAGTTGTCATAATCCCGGCTGACCCTGGTCAGGTCGCGAGGTGCCGACCATGTGAGCCCATTGTCGTCACTGCTGCGGGCCCACATCTGGTTATTGGTTGTCCCAGGTTGAGACTTTTCTTCGCCAAAACCGGGTTCCCAGCGGTTGAAGAAAATCCACACCCTCTGATTGGTGCGGTCCAGCAACGGAGTCGGGTTCGATGCCGCCCATTTTTCGCCCGGGTCATCGATCACCTGCATCGCCGACCATGTCTTTCCTTGATCGGTTGAGCGCGACATTACAAGATCGATGTCGCCCTGCCCAGGGTCCCCGCGACTGTCTCGACGGGCTTCGGCAAAGGCAAGGAGGGCTCCATTTGACGTACTTAGAATCGTTGGAATTCGATAAGCGTGATAGCCGCCCACACCAGCCCGAAACACTTCTGTGTGTGTTAGAAGAACCTCACACTGGGCGATCCACGCCAGGGAAACAAAAAGCACAATGCGCATGAGGAACCAGCTTATCCAAAAAACAAAAAAGCCAAACGGAGCATCTCCGAATGGCATCTCTGAAGTTTTGATTCTATGGTGCGGACGAGAGGACTTGAACCTCCACGGGGTTGCCCCCGCTAGTACCTGAAACTAGTGCGTCTGCCAATTCCGCCACGTCCGCATAAAACCGGCAACCCCTCTATCGTCCCAAAGCCCAACCGCTGTGTCAATTCTGTATCAGAACTTCAGCTCTACCCGGATTCGGTCTGCACCCTGCTTGAGCAGCAGCACTCGCTCTTTTGCCAGCCAGCGCAACTCTCCGCCTTCGCCCCGCCCCATATGCCGCACTCTGACATGAGAATTCTCAAACATCACACCCTCTTTGATCGCCACTGGCTTGACAATCATTGGCTGTACGAACTCCACATGCAATGCCTCTCCCCGGATTGTTAGTGGGCCGTCGAGCCAAAGAATCCGGCTCCCTCCGATCACGAAAAATTCGCCGGTTGGCCGCTGGTAACGCGGTGCAAAGTTCAACTCCTTTAGCCCTTTGGGCACTCGTACTTCAGAGACCCGCACCACCTCGTTCTCGAGCAACAACTTTTCCGATTGACGCGCTTCTTTTGCCGCGTCGATATCGGGGGGCAATACTTCCCGAAACGTTTCCTTGCGCTGTGCAAGCAACACGAGAAGGAGTAGAGTCTTCATGCAGACATTGTACGAATCAGGGCTAAGGCGGTGTTGGTGTGCAGCGTCACGGTGTCCTCAAGCTTCTCCGCATAGCCCCCGGCCAGGGTCACGAACAGAGGAATCTTCCTCTTTCGCGCTGCCTTCATCACCATCAGATCCCGTTCCATCATGCCTTCCACTGTCAGATTCAGACCACCCAATTTATCTTCAATAAACGGATCGCTCCCTGCCACATAAGCCACCAGATCGGGTCGCATACACATGAACGCCTCGTTCAGCCCCGCAGACAAGGCCGACAAATATTCGGCATCTTCTACCCGGTCATTCAATTCCACATCAAGATCGCTTCGCATTTTCTCGTGCGGGTAGTTGTCCCGCTGGTGAATCGAAAACGTAAACACGCTGTCATCCCCGGCAAAGATCTCCGCCGTGCCATTCCCCTGATGAACATCGGTATCGATCACCATGGCCGTTTTGATTTTGCCGCTCTTCTGCAAAGCCCGAATTGCGATCGCCACATCATGGATTGCACAGAAACCTTCGCCATG
>JAPKYY010000495.1 GCA_026394095.1 Acidobacteriota bacterium
GGGGCGGGGCTTTCGAGTGCGCCAAGCAGGATGGCCGCGTCGGTGACAGTGCGGGCCATGGGGCCGGCGGTATCCTGATCGGCGGTGATGGGGATGACTCCGTAACGGCTGATGCGGCCGACGGTGGGTTTGACGGCAGCGAGCATGTTCTGGTTGGCAGGGCTCAAGATGGAGCCGGAAGTTTCTGTGCCGACGTTGGCGGCCCAGAAACTGACGGCAGTGCCGGCGCCGGAGCTGGAGCCGCCGGTGGAGAGGACGGGGCGGCCGTCGGCGCTGGTATCGCGGGGATCGCGGCGCGGGTCGTAGGGGTTATAAGCAAAGCCGCGGACTGCGTTGTAGTTGGCAGGCATGGGCATGGGGGCACCGGCGACCCAATTGGCAAGCTCGGAGAGGGTGGTTTTGGCGATGATGATGGCGCCGGCTTCGCGGAGGTTCTTAACGAGGGTTGCGTCGTAGGGCGGGAGGTAGTTTTCAAAGGCGAGTGCGCCGCCGGTGGTGATGATGTCGTGGGTGAGGATGTTGTCTTTGAGAGCGATGGGGATCCCGTGGAGCGGCCCGCGGGCCTTTCCTTCAGCGCGTTCGCGATCGCGCTGATCGGCATCGTCGAGGGCGTGGGGATTGATGGTGATGACGGCGTGGAGTTTGTTTTCGTAAAGGGCAACGCGGACAAGATACTGGAATAGAGTTCGCATGAATCTGACTATTGGAGCATAGTTAGGGCTTCTCGAATTTGCTATCTTCTGTGAAATGGAAATAGTTGCGCCTGTTTCAGAGAAGAGCCGCGTCAATGTGATCGACGTCTTACGCGGGGTTGCGCTGCTGGGCATCCTCGCCATGAACATTCCCGGCTTCGCCATGCCCAACTACTTTTCAGAGGCATTCCAGAACGATCCATCGAAGTTCAATTTTTGGCTGAATGGATTCATCACAATCGTGATGGAAGGCAAAATGCGGGCGATGTTCGGGATGCTCTTTGGGGCTGGTATTCTTTTGTTCGTTTCCTCAAAAGAGCAAGGTGGCAAACCGGTGCATGGGTTGTTTTACCGCCGAATGTTTTGGCTGCTTCTTTTTGGTCTCATTCATTCGCACCTGATCCTGTGGATCGGCGAAATCCTATATCTCTATGCCGTATGCGGCATGATCGTTTATCTTTTCCGAAACGTGAATCCGAAGTATTTGGCAATGGCGCTTCCGGTAGTAGCTCTGATTGATTTTGGTAGCGGCACACTCTTCTATCAAAACATTCGAGAAAAACGCATCGCATACGTAGCCGCAAAGAAGGCAGAGAGCGAAAAACGCACTCTGACTCCAGCTCAAAGCCAGGCTTTGAGCGAATGGCGGCAGTTGGAGAAGACCATGATTCCCAATCGTGAAGACGTCAAAGTAAACACCGCGAAGATGAAGTCCGATTATGGGACAGTGGCAGGATATCTGCGGCCGATAGCCTTCAAAGTCCAGACAGTATTTTTGCCTCTCGAAATTTGGGATTCCGTGGCATTGATGTTTTTGGGGATGGCGCTCTTTAAGTGGGGCTTCTTCACGGGGAGCTGGTCGAGGGAAAGTTATTGGAAGCTAATCGGATTTGGCTATGCACTGGGTCTGCCCCTGGTGACTTACAGCTTCTATCATGGATATTTGAACGACTCCACACTGGAGGCAAACCTGGCCAGGATGGAGCGAGTGCCAGTCGAATGGGTCGGTTTGATTTATCCCTTCCAGCGGATACTGCTGGTGATGGCACATGCCTCGGCACTGATTCTCCTTTACCAGTCGGGCTTTGCGAAGGATTTATTTCGAAGGCTTGAGGCGGTAGGCCGGATGGCCTTTTCCAACTACATCATGCATTCGTTTATCTGCACGCTCTTCTTTTTTGGATACGGGCTCAATTACTACGCCACACTCGATTTCTACCAGCTCTATTACGTGGTTGTGTCGATCTGGATCCTGCAGTTGATTGTGAGCCCGATCTGGCTGGAGCATTTCTACTTTGGCCCGCTGGAATGGGTGTGGCGCAGTCTGACCTATTGGCAGATGCAGCCGATGCGCCGTTGACTATACTGAAGAGCTGATGCAACACACTCAACCCTCGGGCCGCATCGAGGCGATCGATCTTCTGCGCGGTCTGGTGATGATGGTGATGGCGCTGGACCATGTCCGCGACTTCGTCATGCCGCTGGGGGATCCCGTGAATCTGGCGACAACCTATCCGGCGCTTTTCTTCACGCGGTTCATTACCCATTACTGTGCGCCAACCTTCTACTTTCTGGCTGGCGTGGGTGCGTTCTATGCCGCCAAACGACGCACCCCAAACGAGCTGTCCTGGTTTCTTCTTACACGTGGACTGTGGCTTGCCTTTCTCGAGCTGACGGTGGTGCGCTTCGGCTGGTATTTCAGTTGGAACAACACTACATTTGAGGGTCTTACGATTTGGGCGCTAGGGTGGTCTATGGTGGCGCTGGCAGGCTTTGTGAGGATGCCTGGGTGGCTGATGGTTTCGATCTCGGCAGCGATGGTGTTGGGGCACAATGCTTTCGACGGGGTTAAGCCTGAAGCCTTTGGTGCTTTTGCGTGGTTGTGGAAAGTGTTGCATGCTCCCGAGCCAATCCAGATTGGGACTGTGACGCTGCAGACGCCCTACACGCTGATTCCCTGGATGGGTGTGATGGCGCTCGGATTTGCCTTTGGCCAGGACGGCATCAAGCGAGCCTTGAAGATTGGGCCTGCGCTGATCTTGGCATTCGTGGTGCTTCGATTCTCGAATCTTTATGGGGATCCTCATCCGTGGACGCCTCAAGCAAGTTTGAGCCTGACTGTGATGTCATTCTTGAATTGCGAGAAGTATCCGCCGTCGCTGCTCTATCTTTTGATGACACTGGGGCCTTCGATTACGTTGCTGGGGCTGGTGAAGTGGTGGGGCAAGCAACTACCCGCGTTCACGAAACCAATCGTTTTGTTTGGGCGGGTTCCGATGTTTTACTACCTGATGCATCTTTACCTCGCACACTCCCTCGGCGTCCTGGTTGCACTGTATCGCTTCGGTGATGCAAGCAGTTTTTTCGAAATGCCGGCAGCGCTGATGGGAAATCCCAAGCTCCCATCGGACGCTCCGCTGTGGGTTGTCTACGCCGTTTGGCTGGTAGTTCTGGTGGCTCTCTATCCGGCTTGCAAGTGGTTTGCGGCTTATAAGGCGCGCAATAGCGGCAAGGAATGGCTGAGCTACATTTAGTCTTAATGCGTAAGAACCGAGAAGGTTTTGAGCCGGTCGATGCTCGCCGGAAATCTGGGAGAACAAGCAATGGATCATGGATGCAGTGACGTTGGGGTTAGCTTTGTCAGTGCGTACACCGAAGAATTTCTGGTTGCAGAGCTGGAAGCAGGCGGAGTTTGCATTTGTGGGGTGCTGAAACAGGAAGAGGACGGTCCGGTTTTTGTTGCATTTCGCGAGGATGGGCGAGAAATACTAGTCGATCCTGAGGTCCTAATCGCAGCCTTGAAAAGGAGCATCGAGGAGATTAGGCTCCTAAGGCGTCCTTCGGTGGACAATCCTTAAAATCATGAAGCTTCATGATGCATCATGATTCAGCTAAAATATGAAGCAGAAGGAGACACAATGTCGCAAGAAAGAGAAAAATTCGCAACCCAGGTAAATTCAGAGATCCTTGCCGTTGTCAGATCTCTGGCTCAGAATGAAGGCCGACAAATTCAAGCTCTTGTCGATGAAGCATTTGCAGATTTGATTGAGAAGAGAAAGAAGACGCAGCCACGGTCGCATGTCATGGGGGCTTACCTCGCAAGCCACGATAAATATAGCGAGTTGTACAAGAAGCTCGCGAAATGAATGATTATCTGACCATGGCAGAGATACTTGCCATGCATGAGGATCAGATCCATCGCTATGGCGGGTCAACCGGAGTTCGCGACCATGGATTGTTAGAATCTGCACTCTATCGACCGCAGACGGGCTACTATGCGGACCTGATCGAAGAAGCAGCAGCCCTGTGGGAGAGTCTTGCTCAAAATCATCCTTTCATCGATGGCAACAAGAGAACTGCGTTTGCCGCAACATACACGTTTCTTGCAATCAACGGCGCGCAGTTGACAGCCGATGCCGAGCAGACGTTCGCCTTCATCTCAGGTTTGTATGAGCGTGGTGAGTTTAATTTTGACCAATTGCTTCCGTGGCTGAGAAGCAACGTCGCTCGACGCTAGCTGTAGGCTGCCGCTGAGTTTGCAATTCAGGGGGATGATGGGATTGTGAGCGATCGACTATCCATTGCAGAAGCAAGTGCCTTCCTCCACAATCTTGTCAAGACTGCCGTTGCAGAAGTAGTGCCAGACGTGGTTGTGAAGATCGGTGTGCCCAGAGCTTTAGCGACAGGAAGCCCGCCCGAAGTGAACCTGCACCTGTACCGTTTAACGCAAGACCCGAACCTGAGGAGCCGGGAATCTCACCACCTGCATCCTGAACTCGTATTGCGCCTACACTATGCCCTTTCCTTCAGCGGAGAGGAGCCCCAAGCGGCAGAGAAGATGGCGCAGGAAGTGATTCAGAAGGTTGCGCAGAGCCCAGTACTGTTAGAGCCGATGCGGATTCTGCAGGACCTGCTTTCACTGGAGCAAGAGTGCCAATTGCGCACCAGCTTCGGATATGGAGGCAGTGTTTTTTCACTGTATTATGTGGTGGGTCCGGTGATGGTCGAATCAAGTAAAACAATCATTTGACTCGGGCGCTACTTGCTCTTCCTGGGAACCAGCTTGAAGAAGCGGCCGCTGTCGGTGACGATGTAGAGCGCACCGTCTGGCCCCTGAACTACATCGCGGAGACGCTCCCTCAGCTCTGTGAGCAGGTGCTCTTCGCCGATCACCTTGTCGCCGTTCAGTGAGAGGCGCACCAGGCGCGTACTTCCCATACCGCCAATAAAGAGGCTGTTCTTCCAGGCCGGAAAAAGTCCCCCGGTGTAGAAGGTCATGCCGCCGGGGGCGATGACAGGGTCCCAGTAATAGATGGGTTGCTCCATGCCCTGCTTGGCCTGGATGCCGCCGGTGATGGTGCCGCCACCGTATTCGATTCCGTACGCGATCGTGGGCCAGCCATAGTCTTTGCCCTTCCGTGCGATGTTCAATTCGTCGCCGCCGCGGGTGCCATGTTCGATAGTCCAAAGTTCTCCTGTCGCCGGGTGAAGGGCCGCGCCCTGGATGTTGCGATGGCCAATAGACCAGATCGCTTTGCCGGCGTAGGGATTGTCTTTGGGGATGGAGCCGTCGGGGTGGATCCTCACAACTTTGCCGAGCTGGCCGTCGAGGCGCTGTGCTTGCATCCGGCCTTCGGTGATGGAGCGGTCGCCCGTAGTTACAAAGAGAGTGCCGTCACGACCGAAGACGAGGCGGCTGCCAAAGTGCAGCGTCGACTTAAGGGAAGGAGTCTGCTCGAAGATAACCTGGACGTTTTCCAGCTTGGGTGAACTCCCCTGAATCAGTTTGCCCCGGGCAACAGCGGTGTTGTTGGTGCCATCGTCGTTGCGCTCGGCGTAGCTCCAGTAGATCAGCTGATTTGAGGCGAATTTCGGATCGAGAGCGATGCCGAGAAGGCCACCCTGACTGCGGGCATCAACAGCGGGCAGGCCGGAAACGGGCGCAGAGATTTTGCCATCTGGACTAACGATGCGCAGGCTTCCGGATTTCTCTGTGATGAGGATGTTGCCGGTGGGCAGAAAGGCGATGCCCCAGGGTTGCTTAAGGGCATTCGTAATGGGGACAAGGTCGAATGCGACGTTGAGCTTTTGCTCGGCAATTCGGGTTTGGCCAGGGAATGCGGGCTTTTGGCCGGCACCGTTTGGGGGACGCGTTTCAACTTGGGTGAGCAGGGGCAACACTAGCCAGAGGGGGAGCATCATATGGCCTTTCCTCTTCACCATAGCGCAGGCAGCTTTCTGCTAAATTCGGGATACGGCTATGAATGCACCCCGGTTATTTGTTTTGATTCTGGTTGGGGCCGCATTGGCCGTTTCTCAAACCTACAGCAATAAAGATCTGAAGCTGGAATTGCGTGAATCCGGGGCCAACGCTTATTCGGGAACGCTCACGCTTGAGGGTCAAAGCTATCCAGTGACAGCTCGTGGAACTGCGGCCGATCTGAAGGGAGAGTTTAGCGCCGGAGGGAATCGCTTTCCTTTTACGGCTCGAGTGGATGGGCTGCGGATGACGCTCAATTCCGGCGGCGTCGTTAACCTGCTGAATCGCGATAGTACAGCAACAAATCTTTATCGTCATTCCATGGGCTATTCGCTGAAGCTGGCACCGGGCTGGACGGCAACCGATAACCCGGACGGCATCATTTTATTGCCGGCAGGGGCGAGCTTTGAAGCAGGCCGCAGCGACAACCCGGAAGTCTATATTGCGATGGTGAAGGACGGTTATTCTCCGGCTGAAGAAGCAAAGCTGGTGCGAGAACTCAGCGCTGCTTTTACCCAAGGCACTGGAACGGTCCAACGAAACGGCGTTCGTGAAGCGATGAGTTTTGGGTCGCGGCAAGGGTCGGCCTATCGCTGGGACATTCGCGATCCGAAGCTTTGCCGGAACGTAGCTTTCGATATCTTTGGTGCACCCGAGGGCAGCCGGTACTTCGCTTTCATTTCCGTCGGCACGGCGGAGCGTGTACGGCAGCACGAGGCTGAGGTAAGGCAGATGCTGGCCTCAATGACGTTTGAAGCACCAAAGGCAGGGCCACTGTCAGACGCAACACCGTTGGCGCAGCAATGGCTGCAGAAGCTGAAGGGGCGAATGATCCGGCAGATCTATGCCTATTCGGGGATGAGTAGCGACAAGTATCACTACATCAATGCCGACGGCAGCTACGTTTACAAGAGCAGCAGCATGGTGTCGGTGGATGTGGCGGGAGCCAGTGGCATGAGTTCAGATGATGCGCATTACGCAGGATGAGCGAAACTGGTATCTCAATGGAGAAAAGGCCTTCGCAGTGGACCCGCAATAGTTTTATGAAACTTGCGCTCTGTTTACTGCTCTTTATGATTCCGGTTTGCGCCCAACGGCGTGATCTGGTTGTGGAATCGAGCCAGAGGTTGGCGCTGGTGGTGGGGAATGCAGCTTACCCGAAGTCGCCACTGCGCAATCCGCTCAATGATGCCAAGGCAGTGGCGGGAGCCTTGGGTGATCTTGGCTTTCAAACCGAGACCGCGCTCGACTTGCCCCTGCGCGCACTTGAGGCAACCGTGAACCGCTTTGTCGCACGAGTGCGGGCGGGCGACACGGTAGTGTTCTATTACGCAGGGCACGGGATTCAGCTTGAGGGTGAAAACTATCTCGTCCCCACCGATTTTGATGCCAAGGACGAGGCCGACGCAAAGTATGTTTCCTACTCGGCATCACGCGTGCAAGAGCGCATCGAGAAGGCAGGTGCGCGAGTCATCGTTGTGATTCTGGATGCCTGCCGCAATAACCCGTTTCAAGCCACGCGTTCTGCCGGTGGGGGGCTGGCGGCGATGGGGAGTGGCAAGGGCACGCTGATCGCATTTGCAACAGGGCCAGGTAAGACTGCCGATGACAATCCGCGTGGGGCCAATGGATTGTTTACGACGCATCTGATCTCCACACTGCGGGAACCGGGCTTGAGCCTCGATCAGGTCTTTAGCAGGGTGCGGGAAAAGGTCTATCGCGAGTCTGACGGGCGGCAGGTGCCTTGGACCGTATCAAGCGTGATTGGAGATGTGTTTTTGCGTGGAGGTACTCCAGCGCCTGCGCCGGTGGCGGCGGTAGTGAATCCTTTGTCGCGCAAGACGGAGGCCCCGGTTGAGCCGGTGGCTGGAGACCTGTTGCGCGACGGGAATCAGGCCCTCGAGCGCGGAGATTTTCAGGATGCAATTGCGAAGGCACAGTCGCTCTTGCGTACGAACGCGAATCATAAGGAAGGGCTGCTGCTCTTGACCTCCGGCTATTACCGGACACAGGATTGGGTTCCGTTCGTGAGTACCGCACGGCAAGCTTTAGCCGCCGGCAATACCATTCAATTCCTGATGGGGCATCACCATACGCTCACCGGCGCGCATCCCGCAGTAGTAGCGATATCGAAGGAGAAGATCTCCTACAAGTCTTTGGGTGGGACGTGTAACCAGCCGCCATTCGAGTATCCGGTTGCCAGCTTAACTTCGGCGCAGGTAGTGAGTGCAAGACAGGGTGAAGTGTTCTTGAATGTGAAAGTGTTGGACGAGAAAAACAAAGTGAAGAACCTGAACTTTGCCGACCCGGATTCCACCATTGCCCAGGACGAGAATGGGTTGCCAAAGGTGGTCTCACCTCCCAAGGCTGCTGCGCAGTTGCAGGCCGTGGGCGCAGTGCTGATGAATGCTATCCGTTAACCAGGAATTTAGTGAATTCCGCTTCACCGTGAACATCGGTGAGACGCATGTCGCGGCCCTGGTAGAAGTAAGTCAGCTTCAAGTGATCGAGACCCATTAGACGCAGGATGGTGGCGTTGACATCATGCACCATCAGCGGATTCTCAACAGGCTTCAGGCCAAATTCATCGGTTGATCCATAGGTGCGTCCCCCCTTGAGGCCGGCACCCGAGAACCAGGTGCTAAAGGCGTAGGGATGGTGGTCTCGACCGTTGCGGCCCTCGGCCAGAGGTGTGCGGCCAAACTCGCTGCCCCAAATCACAAGCGTGGAATCGGCAAGGCCACGAGAGCGTAAGTCATGCAGGAGGCCGGAGATCGCTTTGTCAGTCTTGGCAGCCATCTTGTTGTGTGAGCCGGTGAGATCGTTGTGGGCACCATCCCAATCGTCACCGAGATGAGTGCCGGAGAAAAGCTGGATGAACCTTACGCCCCGTTCGACGAGGCGCCGGGCGAGCAGGCACTTCCTGCCGAAGTCGTCTGAAAGGCCTTCACCGATGCCGTAGAGCTTCTTGGTCGCTTCGCTTTCTTTACTGATGTCGACTGCCTCAGGTGCCTCCGACTGCATACGGAAAGCGAGTTCGTAAGAAGCGAGCCTTGCTTCAAGATCTGAATCATAGGGGCGGGAGGCAAGATGCTGGCGATCGAGATCGCCTACCAGATCAAGCGTGGCCCGTTGGGTCTTGTTATTGATGCCCTGGGGAGTGGCGAGATCGAGCACTGGGCTCTTGCCATTGCGGAAAAGTGTCCCCTGATAGACCGCAGGCAGGAAGCCAGACCCATAGCCTTGCGGCCCCCACTTCATCGCGCCATCGGCCATTACGACATAAGAAGGAAGATTCTGGTTCTCCGAGCCGAGCCCGTAAACAGTCCAGGCACCAAGGCAGGGCCGGCCCGGAAACTGCGATCCAGTGGTTTGTAGAAACATGGCCGGAGCGTGGTCGAAAGCGTCGCCATGGCAGGACTTAACCAGGGTGAGATTGTCGGCGTGCGTGGCCATGTGCGGAAAGAGATCTGAGATCTCCATGCCCGATATCCCAGGTATCGACGTGACTGACGCCACCATGCATGTGCAGGTAGATGACGGCCTTGGCACGGGCGGGCTCGTGCGGTGGCTTCGGTGCAAGAGGGCTGGTGCTGGCACCGAGCATCGCGGATGCGGCAGCAGCACCAAAGCCTCGTCCAGTCTTAACAAGAAAATCACGACGTGACTTAGTCGACATATAGAAACTCGTTCAGGTTAAATAAAGCTCGAACCAATTCGACCAGCGATGGATGACGACCGCCGGTATTTTGCGTTTGCGATTTAAGGAATTCAAGAGCCCGGCTGAGTTCGCCGGCATTAGGTTCGCGCGACAAAACCTGTTTCCATGCGGAGCGAATCAGGGCGGCATCGTTACCTGGATTTTCTGCTTCGAGCTTTGTTGCGAGGGCCGCAGAACGCTCCATCGTGAAAGCTCCGTTCAAGAGCGAGAGCGATTGCGGCGCGGTGGTACTGGAGTCCCGCCGTGCGCAGGTAAGCATCGATTCTGGGGCATCAAAGACTTCCAGCATCGGCATTCGGAAGGTGCGCTTCTGGATCATATAAAGACTACGTCGCGAGTGCTCTGTAGCATCGTTGGTAAGAACCCAGGCGT
>JAPKYY010000859.1 GCA_026394095.1 Acidobacteriota bacterium
AAGATCTTGTCCACCTTGCCGTGATCCACGCGAAACAGAATCTTCAAGCGGGTTGGCCCATCGAGTTTCAACCTGGTTTGGCGCGAAGTAAAGCCTCCAGACCAGTTGCTGCAAATGGTGCCCTGCCCAGGCTGCATCGGAACCTCATAACCCACATACTTCAGGGCATCGCGAGAGGCAGTCGCCAGCATTGCGCCAAGATCCTGCCCTGCCACTGGGAGGGCGAGCATCAGCAGCACCCACTTCACTTGAGCAGCTCCGCCATGAAGTCGGCCGATTCCTTGCTGTTCATCATGCTCAGGTAACGCACCGCCTCTTTCTTGATCTGGATGTCTTTTTCGGAACGTGCTATTTGCACCAATTCTTTGGCACCACCACCAATAAAGAGCCCATGTATGATGTCTTTCTTTAGCTTCAGGCTCGCCTCACTGGAGTAGAGTTGAACCAGCATTTCGCGACCTCCACTTACGCCCAGCCAGTGGATTGAAGTGGATTTGAGATCTTCGTTTTTCTCGGCCTTCGCAAGCCCAAGAAGACGTTCTTTGTCTCCCATGATCATGAAGCTGTGAAGGATCTCTTTCTTCACAGAAAGCTCGCTTGCGCTTTTGTAGACGTCTTCAAGAATCGCACCATTCCTTTTGCCGCCAATGCCAAGGTTATGGATCGCCAACTTCTGAAGCTCTGGACTGCTATTGCCTTTGGCAATCTTGCCGATCAGTTCCTGTGCCTTCGGATCCCCGCTTTGACCCAAGACGAATAACGCCTTGAGCTCTTCGTCGGATTGTTCTTCGGGTGAGATCTTTTTACCTGAGGCCTGGTTGATTTCCAGTTGCAATGCGCGAGCATCGTTGGCCCACTTGCTGGTGCTGAACTTGGCCTGTAAAGCGGCGAGTTGCTTCAAGGCTGCAGTGCGATCACCCAGCTTGTTTGCTGCATAGGCGCTCCAGTACATGGCTGCGTCGGCGCGCGAGCTCATCGACTGGATCTCGGCCCCCAGCTTTACCATGGCCTCCTGATATTCTTTGCCGTCGATCAACGACAGTGCGGCCTGGTAGTTTTTCTCATCGGCGTCGGCACCCATCAACAGTGCGCCAGCCATTAACAGTGGCAATACGATTTTCATTAGTCAGTTAACTCCGTGTTCTGTTTGTTCTTGTTTTCGAGAAGGCGCACGCGAAAGAGAAGTCCCTGTTCACGAATGCGTGCCCGGAGTGCCGTGGCCTCCTCGGGTTTCATGGTTTCGGAACTGTGGGCGACTTCGAGCAATACGCGCTCGAGTTCCTCCAGCAATTCCGCTGTTTGAAGCTCGCCGGCTTCCTGCGCGCCTCGGCGCAGAAGGCGGTTGGTTGAGAGCAGTTCTTCGGCACGAGCCTGCGCCAGTGGAGCAGCCCCATTGGCCGTTTCGATGAGCACGAGTTTGCTTCGCTCGAGATGCTCGGAGGTAGCCGCCTGCAAGAGCTGTTGCTGTGGCAAGTAGACAATTTCTGGATCTTTGGACGAGCGCCCGACAAAGAAGGCGATGGCCAGAGCGGCCGGAACCAGCATCCACAAAAACTTGTGGCTTACGCCGGGGCGAGCCCCCATCTCAGCCGATACTCTGGCCCAGATGCGCTTTTCAAAGTCTGAGTCGGGTTCGGGGATTTTTAGATTCTCATCGTCCAAGTGCATAACGCCTCAATTTCTCAACGGCTCGAAACACACTGTGTTTGGCCGCGCTTGCTCCAATCGACAATTTCTCGCTAATCTCGGGGATCGAATTGCCCTCCACATGACGCATGAGAAAGGCTTGCCGCTCTTGTTCGCTGAGCCTCTTGATGCCGTCCTCAAGACGCTGACGGGCCTGGGCACTCTCCACGAGTCGATCCGCTTTGGGAGCAGTGTCGGCAAAGTCGGGCAATTCCCCGCCGGTGTCAGCAGTCCATTTCCTTCGACGCACCAGATCGAGGGCGCAGTTGGTTGCGATGCGCTGCAGCCAGGTGGAAAAACTGGCCCGATCGTCGAAGCTTTCGAGATTGCGGTAAGCCCGCAAAAAGCTCTCTTGCACCACGTCTTCGCTATCTCCCTCGTTGCGAGTGATGCGGAAGGCAACCCGGAACGCAGTTCGGGCGTGGCGCTCTACCAGGTGTTGGTAGGCGTTCTTGTTGCCCCTACGTATCTGGCCGATGATCTCGGCGTCAGTCGCTTGCATCTAACCGATAGACTGACAGAGGCGTCGGCGGTTAGCCTAATTTTCGGGCAATGTGAGAAATGATGTGATAACCCACGACGAACTTGAAGGGGGTTTCGCCCATGGTGTAATGTCCGCAGGGGAGCACTACCAGTTTGTGAGGTGCACCGCTCGCCTTGACGCAGGCCAGGATTTCCTTGCTGTACTGAGGCAAAAACGTCGTGTCGTAGGTGGTGTAGATGAAGAGGTTCTTCTTTTCCTGGTGTTTGGCGAACTCGTCCATGTAGAAGCGCGGACTCATCGAATCCCAGACCGTTTGCAGGCGCTCTAGGGTAAGGTGCTGCTCTAGGCTTGCTTTGATGTGACGAGTGGAGAGGCCTGTCCAGACGACGTCGCCGAAGCGGGCTGAACAGTGATTGAAGACGTTCACCTTGAGACGCTTGTCGAAGGTGCTGGCGAGGAAAGCGAATGCTGAGCCGAGGCTGGTTCCGACGATACCGATGTTTTCGTAGCCGGATTGCTCCAGCCAATCGACTGCAGCGCGGATGTCATGCACGGCCTGACGGGTGGCGTGGAGGGTTCGGCCGATGTTGGAGGAGACGGCATAGTCGGCACGAGTCAGCGGAGGCGGCATGCGGCGGTCATGGTAGGGCAAGCTCAGACGCAGGGCCGGGATACCGAGTTTTTGAAAGCCCTGACAGAGAGCTACGTGCTGCTGGGCGTGGGAATTCCAGTGTGGGAGTACAAGCACGGCACGCTTGCGCTTGTTCTCTTTGCCGTCGGGCATCGGGAACCAGCGGCCTTCGACGAGATTGTTCTCAGGATATGGAGACTCCAGCGGAGAGGTGAAACGAAGCCATTCGCCGTCGAGGGTAAAGTCTTTGGGAGTGGTGTGCTGGAAGTAGGCAGGGCCATGAGCGATGGTTGCTTTGTTCACTTCACTGAGCCAGGCTTCCTCGTCGCCACCATCGAAGGGGCGGAGGACAGGTAGCTGGACATCCTTAAGCCATTCGGTGCCCCATTCAAAGGGCCGCACGACACGATCTGTAGAACGTGTAGCGAGGTCAGTTTCCCATCGGTCGAGCCAACGCTCGTATCGCCTTTTCAACATTGATACTATGCTGCGCCGGCAAGCGGCACATTGTCCTTTACGTGATCCATATTCACCATCTCGGAGATGGCTGCCGTAAGGTTTGCGTTACGGAGGTTCCAGATATAGGCCTTTTGCATCGGCTTTAGGTCCCCAGGGACTGCGGCGTTCAGCTTGGCCATGTGTTCACTCGGGGTCTGACGAGGGGCCCGGAAGTTAAAGGGCCGCGCCGACTTCATCGAGATCATGCCCATGCCGGCCTTCTTTGCAGCGGCGAGGGCGTTGTCGACATAGGGCGAGTTCACCATGTTGTATGCAACCATGGCGGCTGAGTAGACCTTGGCCTTGACAGCGGCTTCGAGTACGCCACCGGGATCTGTGTGCGAAGACAAGCCGAGATGACGCACCTTGCCGGCCTTCTTGAGAGTTTCGAAGGCCTCGAAGATCTCGGGATGATTGAGGATCTCGTAGGGCGTGTTGGCACCGTGCGGACACATCAGCAGGTCGAGGTGGTCGGTGCCAAGAGTGGCCAGGGTTTTGTCGACACTATCGAGGATGATCTGACGGTAGTTCTTGCCACGGTCGATGCGTTCGCCGTATTGCTTGGCCATGACGTTAGCGAGGGAGGCGGCATCGAGCTCATCGCGCTGGCCGTTGAAGTAGTTGATGAAGTATTCGGGGGCGTCGGCTTTGCGGCGGGCGATCTCATCGAGGGCGAGGCTGCGGAGGCGCTTCTGCTCGGTTTCGTCGAGTGACTTGTAGATGTCCTGATAGAGACGGTTGCGATTGATATCCCAGATCGAGACTTTTGAGTTGATGAAGAACTTGTCGCGCTTGCGAACCTTGAGAACTTCGGCATAACCGAGCTCACTTTGGCCGCCACCGTAGGCTGGCGCGGTATCGAGGTAGTTGAGTCCCATGTCGATGGCAGCGAGGACGTGGTCGTAGTTCTTGGGCGAGATGGTGTTGCCACCCATCACAACTTCGCTGACCATGTAGCCGGTACGGCCCAGTTGCCGGTAGGACATTCCAGATTGCTTGTTGCGCCATTCGCCTTTGGTCTGCGCCGTTGCAGGTGCAGCCTTCAGGGCCAAAGCGGAGAGGAGAAGTTCGCGGCGTCTCATAGCCGTTAGTTTAACTGTTCCGAAACGGTTTCCCATTCGAGCATCAATGCTTCGATGGCTTCGCGCTCTTTGGCGGCTTCAGTGGCAATGCGCTGGCTTTCGTCGGCGCTGACGTAGTTGCTGAGTTCGGCTTCGTAGCCGGCGACGGCAGCTTCGCGTTTGGCGATCTCGGCTTCGACGGCGAGGAGGCGGTCTTCAAGCTGCTTCACCTTCATCGGGTTGACGCGTTTGGCTGACTGGGACTTCTCTTCGACGACGGTTTGCTTCTCAACTACTGCGACGACTTCGGGCACTTCGACTTGCTTGGACTTCGCCCGCAGGTACTCTTCGTAGTTGCCTGGATAAGAAGTAACCGTGCCGCCGCCGACTTCGAAAACCTTCTTGGCCAGCTCATCGATGAAGTAGCGATCGTGACTGACGAAGACCACAGTGCCTTCGTAGTTCTTGAGGGCTTCGAGCAGAACGTCTTTGGCCCGCATGTCGAGGTGGTTAGTGGGTTCGTCAAGGAGGACGAAGTTGGAGGGCTGAGTGAGGAGCTTACAGAGGGCGTAGCGATTGCGTTCGCCACCGCTTAAGACGCCGATCTTTTTGAATACGTCTTCGTCACGGAAGAGAAAGCAGCCAAGGAGGCCGCGGAGCTCTGTTGCTGTGGCCTTGGGGGCAGTGGCACAGAGGTCATCGAGGATTTCTGATTCAGGGTCGAGGGCTTTGTATTGGTCTTGGGCGAAGTAGTCGAATTCGACGTTGTGGCCTAGCTTGTATTCGCCGGAGGTGAGGCCTTCGAGGCCAGTGAGTAGCTTGATGAGCGTCGACTTGCCGGCACCGTTGTGGCCGACAAGGGCGATGCGATCGCCGCGCTCGATGTTGAAGGTGGCGTTTTCGAAGACCTTCTTGTTGCCGTAGCTCTTGGAGACGCCTTTGAATTCCGCGACAATGCGACCGCTGGCCTTGGGCGTCGGAAATTTGAAGTGGATGATCGGCTCTTCTTCCG
>JAPKYY010000433.1 GCA_026394095.1 Acidobacteriota bacterium
TTCTGACGTTGGAGTCTTTGTGCCGCGTAACGAGCCTGCACTTCTGGATCAGAAACGTTTCCGAGGACGCGATTGCTTTCCAGCTTTGAACCATCAAGCCCACGGGTATTCACAACATGTTCGGCCAGCTTTTCGATTCCTACACCGCTACGCAGAAAGGGTTTGAGGTAAAGGTCCAAGTGACATGCGTTCGGCTGAGCAATTTCTTTTGTTAAAGCATCCAGGTAGGCGGCCTTGCTGGTTGACTTCCAATCCACGCTGAAGCCAGCTCGCTCTGCAAGTTCGGAATGAAGCACCATGATTGTGCGCCCATTCCCGTCAAGAAAGGGATGGCCGAAAGCCAGATAACCCATCACTTCCCCTGTCCTTGTGGTCATAGTTGTCCGGTCTGAACCCAGATTCAATCCGAACTCAACGGCTGCGCGTGCATCTCTGGGGTGAGCAAACAGGACAGGGCCTTTAGTTACGGCTATTTCAGGAGCGGTCTGCATACGGTCTTCGCCAGCCCAGGGGTAGATGTCTCCGAATAGAATCTTATGTATTCTCAAAACGTCATCGTACGAGAGGTGGCGAATGGAACCGAGGTACTTGAAGGCCTCGGGCACGCTAGCAACAAAAGAACTGTGTTCCAGATGCTTAATGATGTTCGGATCTTTTTCCCGAAAGAAGTTGCGAAGGTATCCGCGGGTCTCGAAATCCCCGAAGGGATCGAAACTCATGACCTGGCTTCGCGCAAGTAGTTCAACTGGAGGCGAAGCGCTGCTGGGCGACTCAAGTGCCCTGCCCGCTGAAGCTCGATTAGTAGAAGCTCGATGCCGTCAAGCACTACCTCATCGTCGGCAAGCCGCGTGACATCCTGAGCCCAGGCGTCGCTTGAGGTGGGCCTGTAGCTCACCCCGTTTTGTTCTGCCAGATCCATGATGATTTGTCCGGTTTCGGACAATAGCTTGGGAGCATTATCAGTCATTGAAACCTTCTCAGTACGCAGTTCAGTTCTTCATTATTTTAACAGTTTGGGCTGGTGCAATGAGAAGCTGTGAACCGCAGTGGGCAGATTCACGCCGCTTTCGGGATTGGTGGCTGAGGCGAGGCGGCGGAGGCTGTCGTAGCGGAAGGTGCGCTCTTTGCCGCCGACGCAGGTGGCACCGCTGAAGACGCCGCCCTGGCAGACGGCGAGGAGGTCGTCCTGCCTGCTGTAGCGATAGTTGGTTGTCGATTGGAGAGTGCCGCCGGGATCTTCGGTTAGTGCGGTGAGGCGGCCGAAGGCGTCTTTCTTCTGCTTTGTTTTGCGGTTTGCCGGATCGGTGATGGTGAGCTCGCTGCCGATGGGGGTGCAGAGGGGAGGCGTCCCGGCTGCAATTTTGCGTAAAATTTGGTCACCTCCACAGATTCACTTCAGCCATTATTACCCACCTGAAGCCAGGACTTCGGCATAATCTTGCTCTAAAAACCGGGAGGCTCTAGAAGGGTGGAAACGAGTGATTGGCTCTTCCATTTTAGTGGGCAGGGCTGCCATGGCCTGCTTCACAAACCCTTCAGAAACAAGCGGTTTGCCGGAATAGGTGGCGCCACGGAGGCGTTTAGTGTCGGCTTCGGTGGCAGTTGTGTTCAGCAATTCCTGCCAGTTTTGGGCACCTCCGGATTGCTGCCAGAAGGCCATATCCAAGAGGTGGCTGTTGTCGCTTCCACTGAGGTGGGCAGCCGCGCTGGACCAGCGAAACCGCTCGGGAGATTCGGCCAGACCGGCACGGACAGGGTTGAGTTCGACATAGCGGATGGCGTTCCAGAGGTGGCATTCTTCCATGGCGCAAGAGTAGAAACGGTTCTGCCAGAGATGCCCGCTACGGACGCGGCGGGCGTTGTGATACTGGGCGTAGCGACCGTGGGTGCGGCGCAGACAGATGGATAGAGAATCCTCTTCTTCGGGTACGGCGATGAGGTGTATGTGGGTTGGCATCAAGCAATAAGCGAGAATGCCGACGC
Organism: Acidobacteriota bacterium; assembly: GCA_026394095.1. GTDB lineage: Bacteria > Acidobacteriota > Terriglobia > Bryobacterales > Bryobacteraceae > Bryobacter. The sequence continues at coordinate 1,984 of JAPKYY010000433.1, forward strand.
CGGATTGCCGGCTGTACTCAGTGAGCAAATCGAAATAGACGCGGCGGTCTCTTTGGGTGTGGAAGACGATTTGGCGGTCGGTTCCGCGTTGGGTGACGTGATGGGGAGGTCCGGGCAGGACGAGCCGGGCTGAGCGTGGCAAACTTTGCTGGAGTGGCTAGGCGGGAGAACTTTTCTCAAACTTTTTGCGGGGGAGGCAGATCAGGCTGTCCCGCACCGTCCCGCACCCAACCGTCTGAGTCTCCAAGATCAAAAACGACCAGCCGAAAAGGAATGAGCCGGAAATCCAGCGGGCAGCAAAATCCTTATTTCCGACAGACTCGAAGGCTGTCCCCTTCTCATAATGGCCTTTTATGGCCTTTTATTGAACCTTAGCGGATCTCCACTCCTGGTAGGCTAGGCGACTCTAGATAAACTTCGGAAGCCACAACCTCCACCGTCATCGCCGTGGTCAAGGCATCGTCTCCCACGCACCCCAGTTCGAGCCGAAATCTGAGATAGCCAGCTTCTGACTGGACGCCGAGTATTTCTATATAGTCATTGGGCATCAGTCCCGGCGGATCGAACTTAACTGATTTGACTCCCGAGAACGTAAGTGAGCCATTCACAATGTTCTCGTCGTTGTAGTAGTTCCACTGGCCATCGAGCCCCCGGATCCGGGAAATTTCATCGATCTGAATCCTAAACTCCTTCATCCAGGAATGAAGGCTGTAACCCTTACAGGCGCGATCACCCAAGTAAATGCTCTTGAGGAATTTTTCGACGATGGAGATGTTCGTTTCGTTTTTCATATCAATGAATTGGCCAATGCGCGTCTGGGCTGTTGGATGGAACCGTTCGACCTTGCTGACTTAGAGATGGTCCTTGTCCGGCCCTTGCAGGGCCAGTACCCGGGAGATGCCCATGGCCGTGCGGGGTTGGGTTGTTTGCGTGTCCTTGTGGATTCAGCCGCTGGTAGTTTGATCCATTAGGATACGTGGTGTGCGTATCAACACCACCTCTTCCCGCTGGAACGGTTCGTCCGCCAACAGGTTCAATCATGGCATTACCTTTGGAGTCAGCAACAAATCGTCCAACCGGTGCGCCGGTATTCGGATCCACAGTTGCGCCCGGCGCACGTCCAGTGCGAACCGCCCGACCAGGGCAGCTTTTAGCAGAGCAGTGCCACCCTCAGCAGCAGCAGAACCCGATTTGGCAAGAGCCGATCCAATTGCTCTTCCTCCGGCACCAAAAGCGGCACCAAGAGTTGCCCCAACAGTTGCATCTACGGCTACGTCAGTGAGAGTAGTTCCTTGTCCACTAAGACCTCGACCCACCGCACCGCCGCCAACTCCACCTGCGGCTCCAGCCAAGGCCAATATACCAAGACTTGCGCCCCCGGTATCAATAACCGAACCCGCGATTGCCCCACCGACTGCACCGGAAACCGCTCCCCGCCAGACGCTCTCGCCACGCCATGCAGCCACACCAGCTCCGATAATCCCTCCTCCAAAGGCACCGATCAGTGTTGCTGACTCACCATTGTGAGAGGTGGACGGTCTGACTAGTCCCGCCTGCAATTTCGGCTAAATTTTCACAAGGCTAGTTTCGCCTCCTCAAACGATTTTAGCCTCCGACTGCCCAGATTCCGGCGTGGGTAGATTCGGGCAAGCCGAGTTCAGTTCCTGGCTCTTTTCTGGCTATCTCTGGGGCATGCCGTGCCGCCAACTCATTCAACACTTTCTCCACAAAGTCTTTAGATCCCAATGGTTTGCCGGAATATGTCGCTGACTTCAAACGCTTGAGTTGGCCCTCATCTCCCGGGCTTGTCAGCAATTCTTGCCAGTACATTGCACCACCCGATGCGCTCCAAAACTGCATGTCGAGCAGGTGCGAAGTGTCTTTTCCGGTCAAATGAGCCTTCGCGCTGGACCAGCGAAACTCCTCCGGGGCCGCCACCAATCCAGCCCTCACCGGATTCATCTCGACATAGCGGATTGCGCTCCACAGGTGGTTCTCTTCCATCGCACAAGAGAAGAATCGGTTCTGCCACAAATGGCCGCTTCGGACTCGCCGTGCGTTCGAGTATGGCGAATATCTTCCATGCGTTCGGCGTAGGCAGACGGCCAGGGAGTTCTCCTCTTCAGGCTCCGCAATCAGGTGTATGTGATTGCGCATCGAGCACTAAGCGAGAATACTGACTCCGGCCTGATGGCTATACTCATTCAGCAAATCCAGATAGACGCAGGTGCCAGACGGAGGGGTCTCGTTGGGTGTGGAAGACGATTTGCCGGTCGGTTCCGCTTTGGGTGATGTGATGGGGGAATCCGGGCAAAACGCGCCGGGCTGTTCGAGGCATACGCTTGTAGCGTGAGTGCAGCGAAACTTTTTCTCGCACTTTTGCGAAAGGTGCAATTCACACTGTCCCCTTCCCCAGAGTTTGTTGCGTGTCGGGCAGAGCGTTCTGGGAATGCTCGCAGGAAGCGTCCAGACCTGGCTGGTGTGCGACGCGGCCGGGAGTGTGATCGCGGAAGTTGGTGGGGATGGGAAAGTGAATCGGATCTTTGATTACGGCGATTATGGACAGGTGGCAGTGTTCGACGGGAATGGAAAAGGCTTGGACAGCGATGCCACACTGCCACCGGTTCTGTTTGCCGGTTATATGTTCGACGCGGAGACGAAGTTCTTGAAGACGGCAACAAGGTATCTGGAGCCGGCATTGGGACGGTTTACAACGCCTGATCCTGCGGGAGCGTGGTTTGACGGGCTTGCTAAAGGAAACGCCTACGCGTATGCGGCGCATAATCCGGTGACGTTTAGCGATCCGACGGGGCTTTCGACTTGTCGGACCTACTCATGCGGCGGGCCCTGGCCGGGGCCGCGGCAAATCACGGTGGAGTTTGAGGGGTGCTCGA
>JAPKYY010000638.1 GCA_026394095.1 Acidobacteriota bacterium
TTCCAGTTCACCAACACGCCCCGCTTCGGCACCCCCGGAATTGTCCTCGGCAACCCCGGCTTCGGCACAATCACCAGTTCCGGTACCCAACGCAACCTCCAGGGCGGCCTTAAGCTCCTCTGGTAAGCAGCACCCGCCAAAGCACGGATAGTGCGGGACAATCTTAGGGAATGAGTTATGACGCAATCATCATCCCTGGTGGCGGCCTCGACCAGGCAGGCAATCCAGCCCCTTGGGTTCTTCCCAGGCTGGACGCTGCATTCCAGCAGGCCGATGACGCAATCCTGATTCCCTTAAGCTCCGGTACCACCCACAAAGCGCCAATACTCGACAGCGCAGGCTTCCCCATTCACGAATGCGTAGCATCAGCCCGCTATCTGATCGCCAAAGGAATCTCCCCGGCACGCATCCTCCTCGATACCTGGTCTCTCGACACAATTGGTAACGCTTATTTCGCCCGCGTCATGCACTGCGAGCCACGCCAGCTCACCCGGCTCCTGGTAATCACCTCCGATTTCCACATGCCAAGAACGCAAGCCATCTTCAACTGGATCTTCAGCGTCGCACCCCTGCCAATCCCCTTCGAAATTCATTTCCATTCCGTCGCCGACACAGGCATGGATGCCACCACGCTCGCAGCCCGTCTCGAGAAAGAACAGGCTAGCCTCGACTCGGTCCACAGCCTTGCCCAGCGCCACACCACCCTGGCTTCGGTAAACCAATTTCTCTTCACGGAGCATGGCGCCTATCATGCCGGCAGCCGGCCAGCAGTGAAGCCCGCAGACCGATGGGCGAATAGCTACTGAGCATCGGCATCAAGCCTCCGATATGCCACAATCGATTTCGATGTCCTCGCTTCACCTGATAACGCTCGACCCCGCTCATTTTCACGCCGCTCTCGTCCAGAAGGAGATGTACGCTGCCGTCTCTCCCAAGGTCAGCGTCTACGCGCCCCTCGGTCTCGACCTCACCGAGCACCTCACCCGCGTAGCCCGCTTCAACCAGCGCGCTGACTCCCCCACCACCTGGGAACTTGAAATTCACGCCGGCCCCGATTCGCTCGCCCGCATGCTCCGCGAGCAGCAACCCGGCAGCATCGTCATCCTCTCCGGCCGCAACTCGTCCAAAATCGAACGCATCGAGCAATCCGTCGCCCACGGCTTCCACGTCCTGGCCGACAAACCCTGGATCCTCCGCTCGGCCGACCTCCCCCGCGTCGCCGCCACCCTCGACCTGGCCGACGAAAAAGGCATCATCGCCTACGACATCATGACCGAGCGCTTTGAGGTCACCTCCATCCTCCACCGCGAACTCGTCAACACCCCCGCCGTCTTCGGCACTCTCCTCCCCGGCACCCCAACCGAGCCCGCCATCTACATGGACAGCATGCACCGGGTCTCAAAAACGGTCGCCGGCGTCCCCATGCTCCGCCCATTAGAGTTCTTCGATATCGACCGTCAAGGCGAAGGCCTCTCCGACGTCGGCACCCATCTAGTTGACCTGGCCCAATGGATCGCCTTCCCCGACACAGCCATCGACTACAAGACCGAAATCGAAATGCTGGACGCCCGCCGCTGGCCCACCACCCTCAATGAAGACCAATGGAGAACCGTCACCGGCACTGCCCCAATTAAGCCCGGCAACTTTGACTACTACGGCAACAACTTCGTC